>JAKSDM010001722.1 GCA_022360135.1 Pseudanabaenales cyanobacterium
AAACCTGGATGGGATAATGATTATGAGGATTTTGACAGCCGCCAAGAGGCCGTAACGCGACTGAAGGAATTACTTGAATCAGAGCAACTCATTTTATATCTCCCAACGGTTGTCACCGCTGCTGTCCACTTAATTGTCAGTCTTCGCTTTGGTAAAATCCAGGCCCACAGTGTGATTCACCAAGTTCTCAAGTTAGGGAATAGTAGCCTCAGGGTTGACCATCAACGCATTTTGGAAGAAGCCAGTAGCTTAATCATTGACCAAGCGCATATTGAACTCTACGAAGCCGCCCTTTTGTCGTATGCTTATACGCTGAAAGCAGACGCCATTTTAGCGAATCAACCGCAGCCGCTGAAGCAACTGGTAGAACTCAAAAAACAAGAGTTACCTGGTTTTAATACCCACATTCTGAGGACAGCCACCTTAATTCACTGTGTTTCTGAATATCAGTTACAAGATAGTCCTGAAGGAAAGTGGATATACACCCTCACGCCGCACTATACTCCAGTTCGTCTGCCCTGTCACTCAACCCCGATCGATTTTGCCTACAAAATCCACACTGATGTGGGAAATCAATGCATCGGCGCTAAAGTCAACGGCGTTTCCGTGCCTTTAAATCGGCCGCTCAATGACTATGACATTGTAGAAATCACCAGAGGGAACCGGGCGAAACCGGATCCAGAGTGGTTGAAGTTTGTCGCCACACGGTATGCCAAGAAGTCAATTCAGCGAGGCGTCAGGCGCTTTCAGATCGAACAAGGATGGCAGACAATCAGACACGCGTTTGACGGTCGTATCCGAGATTATAAGCACAAGCTAGAATGCCTCGCCAGACAGCAGAATCGCACCCTCAACGACTTGGTGTTCAAAGTTGGCGCTGACAAAATCAGCCTCCAAGCGCTAGAAGAACTGATTAATACCTGTAACTTTCATCCAGTTGGCAAAGAGGTGCTGTGCGCCGACCCTCAAGACTGCCCGTTGCTCGGCAGTAGTTATGGCAATTGGCATCTTGCCTCTTGCTGCAGCCCTTTACCCGGAGACGCCATTACAGGTGTCGTCGGAGCCCATGACCAAGTAGTTCGAGTTCATCGATCCGACTGCCCAAATCTTGAACAAGTCAAACCAGAGCGGCTCTGTGACCTGTCCTGGAACTGTGGTTACTGCTCCATCCAACTCTTGATCGTAATGAGTGATCGACCCGATACGTTTAGACCCATCCTCGATATGTTGGCGGAGATCTTGGCGGACAGTCCCTATAAACCCGATGTCCGGGGAGTTCACATTTCTCATGATGGCAGCGCTAGGACATCTATCAAACTTTCAACTTCCTCCAGACGGCACCTGGATGGGATCATGCATCAAATCAAATGTATGCCCGGGGTCTTGAAAGTAAAAGTGACTAAGCTCATGCCGCTACCGGAGAAGTGACCAGGGAGACGCTCCCCAGATAACATCAGACACTCACTTGCTGAAAGTTTCAACGCAAAATAGTTTCCGCTATTTTGGAACTCCTACCCACTTAATGAAGACTTTAAATACAAAGGGTAAAAGTGCATTACTCATTAGAGTAGGACAATGGCAAAAGTGCATCACTCATCAGAGTAGGACAACTGTGCAAATTTATTCCTGGTGTGATGGTGTTCATGAATTCTTCCGGTTTCCCATATTACAGAGAGCCTTAGGTGCAAAAGTCCCTAGGGGCGTCTATCTTTAGCCAGTGAGAAACAGAACGCCTTAGAAGGATAACGCTGATGTATTCATCCAACGGCCTAGGAAACGCATCGAGCCATTCAAACTCACTCCCGTCCAGACTAACGGCTGATTTGCCAAAGAATATGATTCAATCCAGCCCCCAGGTAGTTCACAATCGCATGCAGAGCGACAGGCATCGTGGTGTCGCCCCGCTTCAGGGCAGGGCTAGAAAAAACGAGATGCTTCGAGAGCAGAGATCCCGCTTAGCTCAGTGGTTTTACAATCTACCGGTGCGGCAAAAAATTCTGTTGGGCCTGACGATTCCGGGAATCTTTTCTATCCTCGTGCTAATCGCCGTACAGTATCAGTTTTTTGTCAGTGAGGTGCGCACGCATTTGGTAAAGCAAGCCAAATTGGAACTCGCCGTCATTGAAGATGAATACAACAATAAGTTTGAGCAGATGAGGATCAGCGCCCATGGGCGGGTGGAGAACCCGCTCATCATCGCCGCCGTCCAGGATGATACCGTCGACGCTGTGGCGACACCTGAAATCAGAAAAGACATCAAGGGAATTTTGCGTGGTGAAGTGGCGGAACTTGATATCGAATACGCCACCTTGGTGGGCCGCAATCTGCGCATCATCGCCAATGCCAACGCCGATCGCACAGGAGACGTGTTTAATCCAGACGGGCTAGTGAGTGAAGCCTTGACGGCTGGGCGTCAGATTAAAACCAGCTCGGTTGTGAGTTGGGATGAGTTAGCGAAAGAGTCATCGCCGTTGCCCGATCAATTCAACCGCCAAGACGCACTCATTCGCTATACGGCCACTCCTGTGAAGGCCCCCAACACGAAAGAAGTTCTAGGGGTGTTAGTGTTAGGGGATATTGTCAGGCACAAGTTTCCCACGGTCAAAAACACCGTGAATAAATGGGGCGACGGCTACAGTGGGGTGTATAGGCTAGCGTCTGATGGCGAATTGAGCCTGGTTGCTTCGTTAGCAAAAGACGCCAAA
>JAKSDM010001209.1 GCA_022360135.1 Pseudanabaenales cyanobacterium
ACTTTGCAAACGAATATTGCCGTTCTATACTCTCTGCCAGTCACGCAATTCAAACCAGAACAACTCACCCGCCTTAATAGAGGACTAAAAAGCGCCTCCAATCTCCTTTTTGAGCTGTACTGAGACTGCCAGATAAAGCCTTACCTAGAAGCGATCCTCCTGACTTGTAATGTAATCGAGACAGTTTGGAGAGGACAAGATACACAAATAAAGAGTCGAGATATTTTCCGGCTCTTTATTGCATATAAATTTAGATTGTATTATACAAGGTAAACAACTAAGTTGTCCACAATTCAGCCGGAAGACGCTTGAAGGCCAGGCGTTCATTTTCAACATCTACGAAAATAGTGTCCCCGCCAGTGAACTCACCTCGTAGAATCGATTTGGCAATTTGGGTCTCTAGCTCGCGCTGAATCGCCCGCTTTAGTGGGCGAGCTCCATAAACGGGGTTGTAACCCACCTCTGCGAGAAAATCAATGGCGGCGTCGGAGAGTCTTAGCGTCATCTTGCGATCCGCTAGCCGGTGCTCTAATAGCTTCACCTGGAGTTTGACAATCTCTCGGAGTTGAGATTTCTGCAACCCGTGGAAGATGATCATCTCATCTACCCGATTCAGAAATTCGGGGCGGAAGTTAGCCCGCAGCGCATCTAGCACCCGCGATCGCATCTCTTCATATTGGCTGTCATCCCTAACCACATCCAGAATGTACTGGGAGCCAATGTTGCTGGTCATGATGATAATGGCATTCTTGAAATCTACCGTATGTCCATGGGAATCGGTGACTCGACCATCATCAAGGATTTGCAACATGATGTTAAAAACATCGGAGTGGGCTTTTTCGACTTCATCAAACAGAATCACGGCATAGGGCCGACGCCGGATCGCTTCAGTCAACTGTCCGCCTTCGTCATAACCCACATAGCCTGGAGGCGCTCCAATCAGACGAGAGACCGCGTGTTTCTCCATGTACTCCGACATGTCAATCCGCACTATCGCTTCTTCAGTATCGAATAGATAGGCGGCTAAGGCTTTGGCCAATTCTGTCTTGCCAACCCCAGTAGGGCCGAGGAAAATAAAGCTGGCTGTAGGTCGGTTGGGATCCGCCAAGCCTGCCCGAGAGCGCTGAATGGCGTCAGAAACCGCCGTTACTGCTTCGTCCTGGCCAATCACCCGCTGGTGTAGTTCTGCCTCTAGATGCAGCAATTTTTGCATTTCAGATTCAACCAGTTTGCTAACCGGAATACCTGTCCACTTGGAGATAATTTCGGCAATGTCTGATTCGCTCACTTCTTCCCGCAGCAGAGTGGCGCCGCTAGTTTGGGCGTCAGCTAACTGAGTTTCCGCTTTCTCTAACTCTCGCTGCAGGTCGGTCAATTTACCATATTTGAGCTCCGCTGCCCGATTCAGATCATAGTCTCGTTCGGCTTGCTGAATCTCTATGTTGACCCGATCAATGTCCTCTTTGAGGGATTGGATCCGGTCAATGGTATCCTTCTCAGAGTTCCACTGGGTATTGAGGGTTCGCTGTTCCTCCTTCAAGTCAGCTAACTCTTTCTCAAGCCGCTGCAGTCGTTCCTGAGAAGCAGTGTCACTCTCCTTCTGAAGCGACAGACGCTCCATTTCTAGCTGCAGAATCTTGCGATCGACCTCATCCAGTTCTTCGGGCTTAGAGGTGATTTCCATCTTCAGCTTGGCAGCCGCTTCATCCACCAGATCAATCGCTTTGTCTGGCAGGAAACGATCGCTGATATACCGGGTTGATAGGGTTGCGGCGGCGACCAGCGCACTATCGGCGATTTTCACCCCATGGTGGACCTCATAACGCTCTTTAAGCCCCCGCAGAATGGAGATCGTATCCTCAACACTGGGTTGATCGACATAGACTTGCTGGAAACGCCGTTCTAGGGCGGCGTCTTTTTCGATGTACTTACGATACTCATCTAAAGTGGTGGCTCCGATGCAATGTAATTCACCTCTAGCCAGCATGGGCTTGAGCAAGTTACCGGCATCCATTGCCCCTTGAGTCGCCCCGGCCCCGACGACGGTGTGAATCTCATCAATAAACAGAATAACCTGTCCTTTTGATTCGGTAACCTCTTTGAGGACCGCCTTGAGCCGTTCTTCGAACTCACCTCGATACTTAGCACCCGCGATTAGGGCGCCCATGTCGAGGGCGATCAGTTCGCGATCGCGCAGGGACTGAGGCACGTCTCCGCCCACAATCCGTTGAGCCAAGCCTTCAGCAATTGCTGTTTTACCCACACCAGGCTCGCCAATCAAGACCGGATTGTTTTTGGTCCGGCGTGAGAGGATCTGGATTGTACGGCGAATTTCGTCGTCTCGCCCAATGACAGGGTCGAGTTTGCCTTCCCGGGCGAACTGGGTTAGATCACGCCCGTATTTTTCTAAAGATTCATATTTTCCTTCAGGATTTTGATCCGTCACTTTCTGATTGCCTCGGATCTGTTCAATCACGCTTCTAAGTTTAGATTCATTCAAGCCAAATTCCTGCAGCAAAGCTTTGCCAAAGCGTTCATCTTGGGATTGGCCCAGCACTAGATGCTCAATGGATATATAGTCATCGCCAAATTCCTGACGATAATTTTCAGCCCGGTCAAGCAAAGAATCGAGGGAACGACCCAGGTATACCGAGCTGCCGCCGCCCGAAACCTTAGGCTGCTGTTGGATAAAGGCGTCGGTGCGATCGCGCACTGGCGACACCGCCACTTCCAACTTGTTGAAGATACTAACCGTCAGCCCTTCTTGCTCTAGCAAAGCTGACATCAAATGCTCTGTCTCAATTTGCTGATGCTTTGCTTGCTTAGCGATGTCGGGCGTGCGGGCGATCGCGGCCCAAGCTTTTTCCGTAAATTGATTGGGGTTGGTCGGTTGCATGAAGCGTTCTCCCCTGGTCTCTACCGTTGACCGTATACAATAACCTATGTTCGCATTGTAAAGATTGGAACGCTAAGGCCGAGATCGGTGTTTACGGCTTTTCAAAGTAGGTATTGCCGCAATATCGTTCGGATGAAGCCAATAATTTGCTTGTAGAGACGTGGCATGCCACGTCTCTGTGTATTGTTTGGCTATGCAAAAAAGTTAACCGAACCGTATTGGGCATCACCGTTCTGATTTGAAGACGCGAAGGCGCCTCCCTAGGGAGACGCCTTCGGCTTTAGGCTAAAACGCTAGGCAGCGCTCAATGACTTGAACTAAGCCGCCATCAAAAGCCATTAAACATTGATTGCAGGCGCACTCAAGGCAATCGGAGCAGACTCCCCCGCCGCCAAGTCCAGCGGGAAGTTGTGGGCGTTTCGCTCGTGCAT
>JAKSDM010001785.1 GCA_022360135.1 Pseudanabaenales cyanobacterium
AGGTGGTGCTAGTCAACTCAAACCCAGCTACGATTATGACCGACCCCGAGACTGCCGATCGCACCTACATTGAGCCCCTAACCGCCGAGTTAGTAGAAAAAGTGATTGCTCAGGAGCGTCCCGATGCGCTGCTGCCTACGATGGGTGGCCAAACTGCGCTGAATCTTGCTGTGGAACTGGCTAAAAATGGAGTGCTGGATAGATATGGCGTGGAGTTGATTGGGGCCAAATTAGAGGCAATTGAGAAGGCCGAAGACCGTAAGCTCTTCAAACAGGCGATGGAGCGCATTGGGATTGGGGTTTGCCCGTCTGGATTAGCTGAATCGATGGGCGAGGCGAAGCTGATCGCAAGCCAAATTGGCTCCTATCCGCTGATCATCCGTCCAGCGTTTACTTTGGGGGGAACGGGGGGCGGCATCGCCTATAACCAGGAGGAATTTGAGCAGCTTGCCCAAACTGGCTTGGACGTCAGCCCGGTGTCCCAGATTTTGATTGAGCAATCGCTCTTGGGTTGGAAAGAATATGAACTGGAGGTGATGCGGGATCTGGCGGACAATGTCGTGATTATTTGCTCGATTGAGAACTTAGACCCGATGGGAATTCACACTGGCGACTCAATTACCGTCGCCCCGGCCCAGACCCTGACAGACAAAGAATTTCAGCGACTGCGAGATGCTTCGATCAAGATTATTCGAGAGATTGGCGTTGAGACAGGGGGCTCGAACATCCAATTTGCAGTTAGTCCGATTGATGGCGAGGTGATTGTCATTGAGATGAATCCCCGAGTCTCTCGCAGTTCAGCCCTGGCTTCCAAAGCCACCGGATTTCCGATCGCTAAGTTTGCCGCCAAACTGGCGGTGGGCTATACCCTGAATGAAATTCCTAACGACATTACTCAGAAAACCCCCGCCAGCTTCGAACCAACCATTGACTATGTGGTCACTAAAATTCCTCGGTTCGCCTTCGAGAAATTTCCCGGATCAGCGCCAACTCTCACCACCCAGATGAAATCGGTCGGAGAAGCGATGGCGATTGGGCGCACCTTTCAGGAGTCTTTCCAAAAAGCCCTCCGTTCCCTAGAGATTGGTCGAGCTGGTTGGGGCTGCGATCGGGCTGAAAAGCTTCCCACCCTAGCTCAAGTTCGTGCTAACTTGCGGACGCCTAATCCCGAGCGGATCTTTACCCTGCGTCACGCCATGCAACTGAAGATATCGATTGAGGAAATCTACGAGCTGACCGGCATCGATCCGTGGTTTCTGTATAAGATGGCGGAACTGCTCGAGATGGAGAAATTCCTCAAGCGCACCCCCCTGACTGAAATTACCCAGAAACAGCTCTACGCCATTAAACGCCTGGGTTTCAGCGATTGCCAGATGGCCTACGCCGCTAAAGTCGCCGAAGATCAGGTCAGGAGCTATCGCAAGCAACTGGGGGTGATCCCAGTCTACAAAACAGTCGATACCTGCGCCGCCGAGTTTGAAGCCTTCACCCCTTACTATTACTCCACCTACGAAGAAGAGAATGAGGTGATTCCCTCCGAAGGCCGCAAAGTGATGATTCTGGGAGGGGGTCCCAATCGAATTGGCCAGGGGATTGAGTTCGACTACTGCTGTTGCCATGCCTCTTTCGCCCTCCAGGCGGACGACTTTGAAACTATCATGGTCAACTCCAACCCTGAAACTGTCTCTACCGACTACGACACCAGCGATCGCCTTTACTTCGAACCGCTTACTAAAGAAGATGTTCTCAATATCATTGAAGCCGAAAACCCTGAAGGTATCATTATTCAATTTGGCGGTCAGACGCCCCTCAAGTTAGCAATGCCGCTGCAGGCGTATTTGCAAGGCCAAGAGGAGAAACACGGGCAGGGAACAGGGGACAGGGAACAGGGGATAGAGGACTGGGGACAGGAAGCGAAGTCGGGAGTTGCTAGCCGTCAACCGTCAGCCGATCCAAAATCCAAAATCCAAAATCCCAAATCCAAAATCCCCAAAATTTGGGGCACCTCCCCTGATTCCATCGACATTGCCGAAGACCGGGAGCGGTTTGAAAAAATTCTGCGGGATTTAGATATAAAACAGCCGCCAAATGGGATTGCCCGCAGTTATGACGAAGCGCTGAAGGTGGCTGAGCAAATCGACTATCCAGTTGTGGTCCGGCCCAGCTATGTACTGGGCGGACGGGCGATGGAGATTGTCTACTCCGATCAAGATCTGGAGCGATATATGACCTATGCGGTTCAAGTAGAGCCGGAGCACCCGATCTTGATTGACCGGTTCCTGGAAAATGCGATTGAAGTGGATGTGGATGCGATCGCAGACTATACCGGGCAGGTGGTCATCGGCGGCATCATGGAACATATTGAACAAGCCGGGATCCACTCTGGAGATTCTGCCTGTTCCATCCCGTCCATTTCTCTGGGTGAAGCCGCCTTGAGCACCATCCGTGAGTGGACCGTGAAGTTGGCTCAACGTCTTCATGTGGTCGGGTTAATGAACATCCAGTTTGCCGTCAAAGGAGAGCAAGTCTACATCCTGGAGGCAAACCCGCGAGCCTCTCGCACGGTCCCTTTTGTCTCGAAGGCGACTGGCTTACCACTCGCTAAGATCGCGGTTCGGGTGATGTCTGGCAAAACCTTGGCGGAATTGGGGTTGACCGAGGAAGTGATTCCGCGTCATATCTCAGTCAAAGAAGCGGTGCTGCCCTTCGAGAAATTTCCTGGCACCGACACCATTCTGGGGCCAGAGATGCGCTCTACAGGGGAGGTCATGGGGATTGACATGGACTTTGGCCGCTCCTTCGCCAAGGCGGAATTAGCGGCTAACCAGCGGCTACCTCTAAGCGGAACCGTATTTGTTTCAATGAATGACCGGGATAAAGCCGCTGTTGTCCCCGTTGCTCAAGCTCTAATTGAGCTAGGTTTCCAGCTCGTAGCGACTGCCGGAACTCATCGGGTGTTGCGGGATAATGGGTTGGCGGTCGAACTGGTGCTTAAACTTCACGAAGGTCGTCCCCACGTCCTGGACTGGATTAAGAACAATCAAATTCAACTCATACTCAATACCCCTGTGGGTGAAGAGGCGCTGGAAGACGATCGCTCAATTCGCCGCACCGCCTTAGCGTATAAGATTCCCACCATCACCACCATTGCCGGAGCGAAAGCAACCGCCGCCGCCATCCGCTCCTTGCAAGCCGAGACGCTAGGCGTCAAGGCGCTGCAAGACTATATTTCGATATAGACTCTAGCAATTTCTTTCATGGGACGATGGGAGTTCTCTTGTCAGGCTTGGGAATTCGCCTTGGTCTAAGTGCTGCTTCTCTTCCTTGCTAATGTGCTGCTTGAGAACAGTAACGATTTTAGCGTCGAGGATTTGTCCCCCTTTAGCTAGATAACCTTGAGCTTGAAGGTAGTCCTCAACCTGCTCAAAGAGTGCTTTCACCAATCTAGTATCGGTTAACTGTTAACGGAACAACCATATGGTTGTTGCATCCGGCACAGCATCGACTAGACTCAGACCTAAAAACAGCAAGAAGGAGAACCGAACATTAACCTCATGCTTCAACTCTTCATCGCCGATGTTGTAAAGCTTTTGCAAGAACACCATCTTGAACATCAGGAGCACAGTAAGGAGTTTGCGATCCACAGCGCCCTTTCTTGGTTTCTAACGAATCTGCTCTAGTAGTAGAGGACGGAACTTTTCTCAGGAGACCAAACAGTCAATCGTCTCCCCTAAATTTAAGCACTCAGTTCTGACAGTTTCGCATGGCGCTAAGAGGCTGAGTTTTTACACTGAATTTCACGCGATTTTAGCTTGCGTTAGGATGAGCAGACTCCAGTTCTTTATTTACATGTCCTTCAGGATATTGACCTGACCAAGTGTGCTTGAAGGGAGCCCAGAAGGTTAAACAAAATTATCGTCACAAACCCCCTGATATATGCCCTTTTCTTCGAGTAGGCGATGTACAGCTGGTAAACGATAGGACGGGACAGAAGGAAACATATGATGTTCCAAAAACGAAATCCAAAGTGACGAGAAACCAAAATTAAGCCATGTCAAAAGCGTAATTGTTCTTCTCTTGAAACGCCTATATCCTTCAAATTTAGGCTCGGCTTAATAAAACTGATTTTAGAATCTCTCCAATGGTTAGGTATCTTCTGATTTTGGAAGATATTCGTATAGGTATCACCTGGTTCAGTGGCAACTGTAATTATATGAGAAAATCCCAAGTCAGCTAACTTCAATGTGGGGCACGAGCAGGTGTAAGATGCATCAATATACGGTTTTTTGTCGATCCAAGCTGGGATATCCCATGCGTGAAGCATCCGAGTTGAGGCATAAGCAACCTCTTCCAAGTTATCTGAATTTAATTTGTATTTTCCTTCAGCATCGTGTGTATCAAAATAATGGGTTTCAAGATTTTCTCTAACCCAACTCAAATCACCTCTTTGACTAGAAATCAAGAGCTTTCGTCCGAGACGCCTTGCATCTTTACTTTGAGTCGTCTGAGCTGCAGAATTAGTGATAACTGCACTAGCTGCTATAATTAATCTCGGATTACTTAATAAAAAAAGATTCTTCCTTAGAAGTGGACTATATTTTTTGATGCTACGAATGACTACATGACTCATATTACTTTTATTCAACTTCTGGGCATCAATTGCTTCACACCAATAGTCAACTCCTATTTCTCTAGCTTTACCTATAACTGCACATGCGGTAGGTAAAGTTGATGATGATGCTGCGCCATATGCATTCGCATACAATTTATATTTCTCAAACGCGCTGAGGACACCATGAACAAAAACCCCTTTATATGTTCCTGACTCGCAAGCTATTGCTAATGTCACCATTTCTAATAATTCCTCAGTAAAAGTTTAATAAATTACATCAATTCAATGTGGGGATGAGCATAATTTAGAGGTTAAAAGCCTTGCTATCAAAGGGTTTAATCTCATCTATTATGTGCAGCTTCATATCCATTTGGTATTAGACCCTTTGGCTCTTCTGGATCCAGGGTGAAAACTGTATAATAAGGTATTTTTTTGGAGGATGCTATACCTGTGAACTTTCATCTTGATAAATTGCTTAATTTCCCTAACATTACCGTTGAGAGTTGTTCACAACAAACCAATGAAGTGTATTTGAAGTTGTGTTTACTCAATGAAGAAGTTAGTTGTCCTCACTGTGAAAAATTGAGTTCGGAGATCCATCAAGATCGTCCTATTTTGATTCGGGATTTGTCTATTTTCGGTCAAACTACTTATTTGAAAGTTCCTCGTCGTCAGTTTTATTGTCATGATTGTCAGTGTTACTTTACTGAAGTATTGTCATTTGCAGACAAAGGACGGTGCTACACCCAACGATATGAGGAGTCTATTTATCAACAAGTAAAACTTTCCAGTATTGAACAAGTCAGTCGAGTAGAAGGGTTAAGCTTTGACCGCATTCAAGGAATTTTTAAGCATCAGTACACTCAAAAAAAGAAGCAGGATAGGAAGAAGTTAAACGAATTGGCGTCGATGAAATTAGATGGAAAGAAGAATTTCGCGCCATTTATGAACAGTCATTGACTGTTGAGGAAGGCAAGCATCAGTTTAAGGAGTGGTTACATAAAGCACGAGAAGTTTATAGTTTAGAACAAGTTATCACCGTGTGAACAGGAGAGCCTAATGAAACTCATTTTCCTCTTGCTGAAGACTGGCGGCAGAGAGTTTGCGTTTGCAGTGCTAGGCAGCATATTGAGTGGCGTCAGCAGCGTTGGGATTATTGCGACTATCAATCAGGCGATCGCGCAATTGCCGACTGTCCAAGCTGGTCTGTTTGGGGTGTTTGTCGCTTTTTGTTTATCTCTATGGATTTGCCAATTTCTGAGCTGGGTTCTCATCATTCGTCTGTCGCAAAAAGTCATTCGAAATTTGAGAGTAGATATTTCCAAACGCCTCTTAAACTGTCCACTTCAACATTTAGAATACTTGGGTAAACCTAAGCTTATGGCGACCCTGCTAGAAGATATCAATGCTATTTCAGAAGCGTCTACGAATTTAGCTCTACTTTTTGTCAATATATCGATTTTGGTGGGTATTTGTCTCTATCTCTGCTGGCTGTCACCTCAGGTGTTTGCCATTATTTTGCTCTTTATTATTCTTGGGTTTACGTTGTACAATCTGATGCAAAGGCCAGGTATTAAATCATTTAAGCTTGCACGTCAGGTCTCAGATGTTTTGTTTGGTCATTTTCGTTCTGTCACAGAAGGGACAAAAGAACTTCAGCTGAACCGACAACGGCGGCAGGCTTTTTTTGAGACAGACTTAAAGGTCAGCGCTAACCAAGCAATGCATTACTGGACAAAGGGGAGCACAGCCTTTGCGTTTGCTGGCTCCTCGGGTATCGTTATGGTTTTTATTCCGGTGGGTTGGCTCGTCTTTTTTCTGGCTCAGTCTAACGCTGCTGCAGCGGCCCTGGCGCCCAGCTATGTGTTAGCGATTTTATATTTGTTTACGCCATTAGGCGATATTACCAATTCTTTGCCTGCGATCGCACGAGCTAGCATCGCCCTGGAGAAAGTAGAGTCTTTAGGATTATCTTTACTAGAAAATTCAATAGAGCTGACATCCTCGTTGGAAACCTCACCAGAACCAGCTTGTTTACAAGACTGGAAACGCCTAACACTGATGGATATACAGCATGCTTACAGGGGGGCTAATGATGCGCACTCCTTCGAACTAAGGGAGATTAATTTAACGTTTGAGCGCGGAGAAATAGTGTTCCTGGTGGGCGGAAACGGCAGTGGTAAATCCACCCTAGCAAAACTCATAACAGGCTTGTATATCCCAGATAGTGGCAGAATTTTAGTGGATAATCGGGGGGTGAATGACCACAATCGAGAGGAGTATCGGCAGTTATTTTCCGCTATTTTTCAGGATTTTTACCTCTTTGAACGGTTTTTAGGGATTCATCCCAACCAATTGCAAGATGTCAACCATTATCTAGACGCTTTGGCGTTATCAAACAAGGTGTCTGTTATCGACGGGCGACTTTCAACGATGCAGTTATCCCAGGGGCAGCGCAAGCGATTAGCTTTGCTAACCACTTATTTGGAAGATCGGCTAATCTATGTGTTCGATGAGTGGGCCTCAGATCAAGACCCAGTTTTCAAGGAGGTGTTTTATCGCAAACTACTTCCTGATTTAAAACAGAAAGGTAAGACGGTCATTGCAATCAGCCACGACGATCGCTACTTTGATGCCTGCGATCATTTAGTTAAGCTAGAATTTGGCCGTATTATTGGGGAGAAGGCCATTAGACCTGTCCGGAATATAAATTGAGGCAGAAAAGGTGGTAGAAATAACTTTGATGTATAACGGATCAGATTTCCACTCAAATCAGCTAATTACTGCGAAGTAATACTAACTGTCTGTGGTCTGGTTCGATTAAATCTTGTAACACTATAATACTCTTGTATTTAGACTATAGAAAAAATGAAAAGTCATGAAATTAGGAAGGTCTACGAATTGCTTCTAAACTAACAAGATAGGCTCAAACCCTCATTCCTTCGTTGAATGCGGAGGGTGTTACGATGATGAAGCCCCGGCCCATTGGGCCAAGAAAATAGATTGGCTAGAGAATATCACTCCCATTTTTTAACTCCCTCATTGTCTCCGAACTCAATGCGATTGAGCGACTCTGGCTCCATCTCAAAGGGCAATGGAAGGCAATACTGTTCGGTTAACATGTTTGGAGGTCCCAATGACACGTAGAGGCGTTGCATGCAACGTCTCTACGTGCAAATTATCGGTTATCCGAACGGTATTGGAGTTATAACTATTTTTGGTGTATGGCATAGGAGGAAAAAAAAGGCGTATCCTTCTGGAAAAGGAAAAATACCAGAGAATAAGCTGATAAACATTTAAATTGCGTTAACAAGATTTCCTTTATTTTTCAGCTTTCTACCCCATCTAATCACTAACTCTCCTTTGTTCAGCAATCTATCTAGTAAATCCTTTAACTGGTCAACGGTTTCAAATAACCGCCC
>JAKSDM010000793.1 GCA_022360135.1 Pseudanabaenales cyanobacterium
GATTGCAAATACTCCACTAAAGTCGTCTTGCCGGTGGCCTTATTGCCTGCAATCGCTAAACTCAGGGTTTGTCGGTCCAATTCCTGAGACAGATGAACTCGCTGTTCCTGTAGTTCGAGTATGGATGAAGATAAAGGCTGGGTAGATTGATCAGAAGCGGGATTCGCTGGCGTATCGGCGGGTGTATCAGAGGAATTCGAAAGATCAGAGGCGCTCTCAGTGGCTAAGACATCAATCCAAGTTTGGACCTCAGCTAAGGCCTGCTCCACCCTGGTGCGATCCACTGATGTGGGGAATGATTCAGCAAAATTGGGGACTTGCCCTGACCGACTTCGCCAAAACCAAACGCCAGAACCAACAGCGATCGCGCCAATCACAAGGGGATTGTCCAACGGTGAATGGCGGAAGACATCAAACATCCATAGACTGGCTGCCAGACCCAAGCCGCCAATCAGAATTGGGCGCTCTATTTTTATATTCATGATCTATACAGCATCAGCCACTCTACTATTCTACAAGTGACTATCGGTTTGGACTACCTTCTTAAGTTCAAGTACATGAAAACTACATTGGGTTGGGGCAAGCAAGCTCATATATGAATTGATAAGATGCCCCCCTGTCCACCCGTTCAAATTTAGTCACACGCCATTCCTGATAGCGGGGTACAATTGCAGGGATTACACCCTTGACCCTGCATCCTAAACCCAGGATTAACTCAGGTATATTTCACCTAATTGAGATTTGCTATGGGATAGCCATTCAAAACATGATTAGGCGCAGTCAATACGGAGGTGGCCGCTATGCCAAAGTCTCAATCAAACCGAACTCGTCGAACGGCCTCAGGCGGTCTAGCTAGAGGAGCCTCAGCCACCAACGCGTCAACGGTTCAACCGCAGCCTGTAAATGCTCGGACTCGAGCCAGTCGCGGGCCAACCAAAGCTGATTTGGAGAAACGGATCGCTGAACTGGAGGCGGCCCTAGAAGCAGCGCAACAGCAGGCAGCCGCTGCCGCCGTGCCGCAAATTGAACTGGAGGCGGCCCTAGAAGCAACGCAGCAGCAGGAAAAAAACCTCAAACAGCAAATCGCCGATTTGCAAGAAGATTTTGGCAAACAGCAAGATCGACTATTTGAATTAACGGAGTCCCTAGGGGAGGCTAAAAGCGACGTTAAAGCGAAGACAGATCAACTCAGTAAGATCACGGCTGAATTAGAAGAAGCGAAGCAAGTCATTCTCAAAATGACTGAAGCTAAAGCTCAGCCTAGGCCAGCTGCAGCCCCGATCCAAAGAATTCCGGATAGAAAAGTTCCGGATAGAAGAATTCCTGATCGGCGTTCCTTGGATATGAGGCCGCAACCCGCCAACCTAAAACGGATACCGGACTACGCTATCCAGAAAGGTCCCCAACCGGGCATGCTCACAAATGATGAAATCGGTTGGGTTGACTAGGTTTCCTCTTGCGGGAGAGGGAGTTCGGCTAAATCGGGCAGCTCGATTTGCTGCTCTTGCATCGTCTGCGATGCTTCCTCCAACGGCACCAATTCCTTCTGCTTCTCTTCCAGATTGAGCGGCAAGCGGATGGGTTGTTCAACCTGCTTCGCCTTCGGCAGCGATCGCTCTAGATCGCCCAGCGGCCTTGGAATGATCATCACCGCATGAAGCTCACCGATGCGTTCGGCTTCGTGCATACCCGCTTCCACGGCGATCGCCACATTGGGTAAAGATCCCCGAATAATGATGGTGCATAATCCAGCCCCAATGCTCTCATGGGCCACCAGCGTCACTTCGGCCGACTTGGTCATGGCGTCCGCCGCTCCCACCATCGCCGGAAACCCACGGGTTTCGAGCAGACCAATCGCCTGACTGCTGATCGAGTTCTGTCCGATCTGATCTAATTCATCGAAACGAGCGCAGATGGGCAACACCGCATCCAGATTGGAGAGGGGACGAGGAATCAGAGACGCTGCAATAAATTGCCCAAACTGCTTAGCCGTTTCGGTTCCAGCCTCCACAGCCATGCGTACATCGGCTACGCCGCCACGAACAATGGCTGTGCAATGTCCTGCGCCGGTCTTCTCATATCCCACCAGGAATACATTCGCCGACTTCATCATAGCGTCAGCGGCGCCGATAATGGCGGGGAAACTCTCTGTGGAAACCATGCCCAGTGCAGCTTCACTCAACCAGGGTGAGGATTTGCCTAAACGGGGGGAAACAGAAAAGGGAGAGGAGCGGGAAGCCGATTGCATGAGCGCCTTTAAAATAATAGAGATAAAAAAATAATAGAGATAAATCTATACCTAAATTTTAAGAGCTGTCGGGGGGAATTGGAGAATTAAGCGGTTGTCGATGGGGAAATAGGGTGATGAGTAACTGGTCAATCTGGCGACGGCCATAAACCTGGGAAAAATTAGCCGACTGATCGGAGGCAGGGGATGAGGCGCTATTGTGATCAGGAGCAGTTTGATGGCAGCCGGGGTTAGTGTCAGTCCCATCCTGAGCGACCGCTTGTGACTCGCTTTGAGGACTCTCGACCGTTGAATTCTCAGTTGTTTGAGAGGTGGTTTGAGAGGTGGTTTGAGAGTCCGTAAGGCGATGGTTAATATCGCCGACTAAAGCGCCGGAAGCGATCACTTGATTGGCTGCAATCGTGGGGTTAATCAAGGTTGCAGCAGAGCCGACACAGGTATTGGCCCCGATATGGCCATGACCCAAAATCAGCGCTCCTGTCCCTAGACTAACACCAACCTCTAGCAACAGATCGCCGCGATATGCCTGGATAATTGCTCCTGCGCCAATACAAACGCCTTGCGAAACTATAATCCGGCTGCCTGGCTCAGCGCGTATCACCACTCCCGGCGCGATCGCCGCACTCGGGTCGATTTCAACATCGCCGCCTTTACAAAAGTGAGTGTCACTAATTAGCTGTAAATCAGGCAAGGGCATTGGCGCAAGATAGGAACCAATCCTATGGTCGCTGGATTGTGGTCTCTAAGACTCGCCGTTTGGCTCGCGGGTCAATCCCCACCAGGCGGACATACTCTCCAGAATGTTCCGCCAGACAAGCCTCCAAGGCGACCACCACATCTGAGGCTCGGTTAGCTTGAATAGATCCTCCACTTTGCCAAGCCCCACTGCGATAACGGCGGCTATCCGCATATTCCATGCCAATGCTGTAACCCTGGTTGACTAACTGATTAACCTGTTGGATCAAATCAGGCGTCAGGTGACGGCTGGAAACTGATCCATTGCCATTGGCGTAATTACTATGGGATCTGGGAGATGAATCCAGAGGAACACTAGGGCCTACCTGAGTTGGAGCGCCGCCGGGTTTCTGGATGGTGATGGACGCTAACCGCCGCTTGGCATTGGGATCAATGCCAAACATCCGGACATACTCGCCTGAGTGCTCGGCCAAACAAGCCTCTAGGGTGGTTAGCACCTCCCTCTCCCCAGTTGACTCAATCGGCGGACAGGTCTGCCATACGCCACTGCGATAGCGACGGGAGTCAGCATGCTCTACACCAATCCGATAACCCTGGTGGAGGAGTTGTCTCACCTGCTGCGCCGCTTCAGAACTCAGCCCACCGCTAGGAACCCCCGCTTGGCCATTACTATAGCTAGTAGCGCTATAGCTGCTAGCAGCTGGGGCGACCGGAGCGCCAGCAATCTCCACCGGCTTGCCATCGCCTCGCTGGACAGTGACCGTGCCAATCCGACTCTTGGCGACGGGGTCAATGCCGAACATGCGCACGTACTCCCCTCTGTGTTCAGCTAGACAAGCTTCTAGGCCAGCCAGCACCTCCGAATCTCGGGTAGATTGAATCGGCGGACAGGTCTGCCATGCGCCACTGCGATAGCGACGGGAGTCGGCATGCTCTACAC
>JAKSDM010001049.1 GCA_022360135.1 Pseudanabaenales cyanobacterium
GAATAAGAATGGGGTGTACGAAGTTTTGCAGATCTAGCAACACTGCCATTGAGCGCCTTGCCACGCTGCATCATCCCGCTATTAAGCAACGCCCCTGTGGCTTACTGGAGTTCTTTGCAGACAAACCTATTGCCAGCCAGCACGATCGCAAATCCTAACTGCCTCTGGATTATTGCCGCCGAAGACGGATGCATTCACGGTATCTTCTTTGAACTCACCAAAGCTGGCGATGGTGGAATTCACGGCGACCCTTTCAAGGAAGTTATTGCCATATGCGAGTACAGAGCCAACCATTGAGTGGTTTTAGCGTGGTAACAGCGCCCAGTCTTCCGGCAGCATATTGGCCAGAATCTCAAATCCGCCTTGCCCATCGGGCTCAAGCACATAGGCTATGCCTTGGGGCTCAGGATAGATCCCGGTTGCAGCCTCAAAGACATCGTCATGGCCCACGAGCACCGTATTGGCGCCGCTAGGGGGAACCGCTGTCAAAAAAGGCGTCACCGCATCTCGCATTTGAGCAAATTGGGCATCAGTATATTCCTCAGCAGGATAAAAGTTGAGCGCCGACTCTTTCTGGTATTGACCAAAAGCCAAGTCAGCCGTTTGCCAAGCTCGACAGTACTCGCTGGAGTAGACTGCGCCAACTGGAATCTCCAAGTCTTCGAACGCCGCTCCAATCACCCTGGCCTGACGCCAACCTGCTTCACTCAAAGAGCGCTGAGTGGAGCAGTCACCTAAGATCAGACTTGGATCAGCCTGATCGGCATAGTCTTTCTCGGTTTGGGCATGGCGGAAGTAAATCACATAGCCACCCTGTTTCAATGCATCTCGCAATTCCGCGCCACTGAGTTTGTCTTCGAAGCTTGAGGCGCCGCCTTCACCGCCTCCACCGGCAATTAACTCTACAGAGGTAGGGTCAGCATCCAGGGATTCTGCGTTAATGGTCTCGGTTGCAGTCGTCCCTTGGGCGCTGACGGTGATTAGTCCAGCCGCCAAGAACAACTCTATAGACTTAAGTCGATTTGCCATTGTTATAGATAAGAATAATTTGCAAGAAGATGATTTTGAAAGGAGATTACTACAAGATAAGAAGTATTGTCAATAAGAATTGGAGTAGCCCTGTAAGGCAACTCCAAGATCACTGAGTATGAGAATCTTCAAAACACTTATTCCGCAGGAAGTAAGAGAGCCTAGCCAGCTAGTCTTAGGGCAAGCATCTCGTTTAAAACATTTTGTATTTGTTATTGAATTCAGCCCTTCTTGTTTTTATTACTCATCTGCATCTTATTCCACTGCCATCGCAGCCTCTACCGTCGCCAGATTATCTTGGGCAGATCGAAAATCAGGGTCAATCTCTAGTGCACGGTTATAGGCGATAATGACTTCCTCCCCTTGCTGAGCAATCTCCTCAATAGACTGAGCCACTACAGACGATGAACCCAGCAAAATGATTGATAAAAGTAATGGAATAGCGTTACGGGAAATCATAGGTTGTAAAGAGCTAGGGTCACAGACTGGCGTTATGGTTTGTGATTTGCGGATACTTGGACTGAGGCGTCACTCATGGTTCAATCATCATCACGATATCATTGCGGTAACGGATCTGGATAGCCAAACAGCATGTGTATTGTACATTGGATCATCTCACCAATACCTGTCCCACAATGTTTGCCCAATGACAATATTCATTACATTAAGCTTGTTAACCAGGGATAGCGAACTGTTTTCAACACCCTAACAATTACACCCTATGCAGTCATCTGATAAAAAATGATATAAAAAGTGATGGTCAACGGTAATACGTTTGCCAAAGCTATAGTTGAAAGAGGCAAAGGGATTTTTTCCTGCAACGATTGCACCCCAACAGCGTATGATATTGGGGCGAAGGGGAGTAGCTGCTGGTCTATCACCAGACCCTCTGAATCAACATACTGGCGATGAGCCTGGTTCAGGGGATGACATAGCCGCCAATCTATATCATTAGCGAGACCTTCAC
>JAKSDM010000357.1 GCA_022360135.1 Pseudanabaenales cyanobacterium
AGGCGCTGGTCTGCCTATCTCAACCAGATTTGTCTGACTATCTTTCTACCCTGGTTGCAAGCAGAATATGTTTCAAGCGCAACGGCTTGGCCTAATTTAGCTAGCCTTGCTGACTTTTGGGAAGTTGTGGATGGAGCAGCCATTACGGTGGGTCGAAAGCGTTTGGTTCTGTTGCCAACGGAGACCCTCGATAGAAGTGAGCTAGCGGTTCCCCAAGAATGGGTTGATATTCCTGACTGGGCTGCCGATTATTATCTGCCTGTCCAGGTTGATCTTGATCTGCAGGGGATCAGAATTTGGGGCTATGCCACTCATCAACAATTGAAGACGATGGCCCGCTACGATGCTAGCGATCGCACCTACTGTTTGGAGGGTCATCACTTAACTCGGGATCTGACTGTCTTTTGGGCGACGTATCAATTTTGTCCAGACGAGCAAACTAGAGCAGCTGTCGCTCCCCTGCCGATGTTGTCAGTCCCCCAGGCAGAAAATCTGTTACAGGGTCTAGGCGATCCGGCGGTTGCTTTTCCCAGATTAGCCGCGCCATTTCAGCTGTGGGGAGCTCTACTGGGACAGCCAAAATGGCGACGGCGGTTGTTACAAGATCGCCAAAACACTTTCTCGGGGTCGCTAGTCCCCGTTGCAGCGCGAGTGAATCTCAGCCAATGGTTTCAGGCTATATTTAGCGTCGGTTGGCAGTCCATTGACAGCCTGTCTGCTTTGGAAACTAAGCGTTTAGCGACCTGCTTCAGATCATATACGACCTCGAACCAGACCGAGGTCAAGCAGATCAAGCTAATTGACCTGAACACCCAATCCGATTCTCGAACGGTGGCGTTACTAGTTGGGCTGAGGCCAGAAGCCAATGAAAAAATAGGAATCCAAGTACAGCTTTATCCCACCCAGGGTTATCAGTATCTGCCTGAGAACCTGAGGTTAGCTTTACTGTCAGAATCAGGAGAGGTGCTTCAGTCTATTCAGGCTGAGGGGCGGGATTACTACATCCAACTGAACCACTTTAAGGGTTCACTGGGCTGCTGCTTTAGCCTGCAAGTAGAATTGGATGAGTCCAGTATGGTGGAAGACTTCGTCGTTTAAAAACTCATATAACGGCGCTTATGAGTCGTTTCGTGACTTTAAATCTGGCCCAAGGCGATTGGCGGCAAGGGTTCCCATTGGTAATTGCTCAAATCTGGGAAGCAGGTGGTTCAATCCCTATGCGCTCTACTGGGGGGTTGCCCGCCGCGCCAGAGTTGTTTGGCCTCTATAGAAAGTGGCGATCGTTCTACGAAGCCCTCTACCCTGGATTAGGGTGGCGTCATGTGGATGAAAAACCGGTGATTGAGATCGAGCAGGACGGCGTCAATCAAGTTTCCGCCGATAAGTTTAGGGCGCTGTGCCAGCAACTACAATACAGCTTTAATCACTGGCTCAAGGCTGATCAATTTCGTCCCATCGATCAGCAGTTGCGGACTCAACTGAGTCCCTCTGAGGAAATTCGCATCATTATCGAAACCGAGGATAACCCACTCCGGAGTTTCCCCTGGCGCCTGTGGGATTTCTTTGAAGATTATCCTCAGGCGGAATTGGCTATCAGCGCCCAAGCATATAATCGACCGCTCACAGTCTCTCAAGAGCCTAGAGAGCGAATGAGAATTTTAGCCATCCTGGGCAATAGCGAGGGGATTACGGTTGAGCGGGACCGGACTTTACTTCAACAATTTGCGGCGGCAGAGGTTGTTTTTTTGGTGGAGCCGCAACGTCAGGAGCTAGACCAATGGCTTTGGCATGATCAGGGCTGGGACATTCTCTTTTTTGCCGGACACAGCGCCAGTGAGGCTGACGGGAACACAGGGCGAATTGAAATTAACCTGACTGACCACTTAACTATTGCGCAACTCAAAAATGCGCTGAAAGCTTCTATCACTAGGGGTTTACAACTGGCGATTTTTAACTCCTGTGATGGTTTGGGGCTAGCCCGATCGCTAGCTGATTTACAGATTCCGCAACTGATTGTGATGCGGGAGCCGGTGCCCGACCCAGTCGCTCATGACTTTCTTAAGCATTTGTTGAGCGCATTTGTAGCTGGACGATCTCTTTATCCAGCCGTTCGGGAAGCCAGTGAAAAGCTCCAGGGCCTGGAGACCCAATTCCCCTGCGCCAGTTGGTTACCCGTGATCTGTCAGAATCCAGCCGCCAGTTTGTCGGATTGGCCAAACTTACAAGCACAGCCGCCCGATGACCGATTTGTCTCCCCTTCCTCTGCGGCTCTGTCGGTGAGAGAAAAACCTCGCCCTCGTGACGCTAAGCGGCTGTGGATTGTTGTCGGGCTGACAAGTCTATTGATCACTGGCTTGATCATTGGGATACGGGCGTTGGGACTGTTGGAGTCGGCAGAACTGAGGGCTTACGATCGCTTCATGCAATTACGACCGGATGAAGCACAGGATGAGCGCCTCTTAATTGTGACGATTGATGACGCCGACATTCAGTATCAACAGCAGCTGGGCATGACGATGCAAGGCTCTCTCTCAGACCAGGCGCTAGGATTACTCTTGGAGAAATTGCAGCGATTTGAGCCGCGAAGTGTTGGGTTAGATCTATATCGTTCTGAGCTGTTTCCAGTTGCCCAAACCGATTTAGGCGCCTCCATCCAAACTGACATTCCGCTTTTTGTCATCTGTAAAGTGCCGGCCCCAGAAGGCGGGGATCCTGGAGGGGTGGCTCCCCCCAGCAATTTTCCCAGTGACTATGTGGGGTTCAGTGATTTTCTGGTCGATCGGGATAGCGTGCTTCGTCGTCATCTTCTAGCCTTCAAGAACCCCGACCCCGCTTCTGATTGCACGGCTAGCAATGCGTTTAACCTGTTAATCGCATTGCATTACCTAGAAACAGCAGTCGGCATTCACTATGAGCTGACTCCAAACAAGGCGTTTCAATTTGGGGATACAGTTTTCAAACGACTCACTGCAAACGCGGGAGGATATCACCGGATAGACGCCTCCGGTTACCAGATATTGCTGAATTACCGTTCCTACCGCTCTCCCCAAAAGATGGCTCAAACCTTATCGCTGCGTGAAATCCTGGCGGATAGGATTCCCGCTGACTCAATTGAGCAATTGAAAGGTCGGATTATCCTAGTGGGGGTAACGGGTGTGAGCAGCGGCGATGCTTGGCTGACCCCCTATAGTTTGGCGCAAGTCCAGGCCAGCAAGAATATGCCTGGGGTGATACTGCACGCCCAAATGATCACTCAGATTCTCAGCGCGGTTCTAGATCACCGTCGCCCTTTGATTTGGTGGTGGCCAGAGTGGGGAGAAATTCTCTGGATCTGGGCATGGGCGACTGTCGGAGGGACTCTGGCTGGACTGATTCGACATCCTCTACCCTTAAGTGCTGTTGGCATGGCGACCCTGGGAGTTCTCTATGGAATTTGCTACAGTTGCTTTATCCAAGCTGGGTGGATTCCGATCATCCCCACCGCGATCGGCTTGATTTTAGCGCCAGTCGGAGTCACCTGGGGACTCAAGCAATTCCCTCCCGGCGAAAAATCTGATTGTCATTAGATTAAATTGTTTAGTGAAGTAAACAAGACTATCCCGGCCATTGGGCCGCTTTAATCCATTGCCTTAGACAAGATGGAGGTGATTCAAAAAGCAAGATGGAGGTGATTCAAATTTTTAAGATTCAAATTTTAAAATCTTATTTCACAACAATGCTTACGAAGCAAATGCAATGGCGCCCCCCTAACTTGGTGCTTTTGCTGGCGCTGTC
>JAKSDM010001708.1 GCA_022360135.1 Pseudanabaenales cyanobacterium
AAACCGAAGTCAAAATCGAAAGCTCAGAAACTTGGCGATGCCCTGGCTGATGTCCTGACTGAGTTTATGGGGAAAAATTGAATTCTTCTTTTTCTGCAGTTTAAGTAAGGCTTCCTGAAAAAGTCTAATCCGTTGATATAGCAGTCCTAAATCAATCGTGTATCTTTTGAAATGGATATGATTATCAAATAGAGATTATAAGGCTTTAGAAAGCCTTTTTTATTTACAAATCATCTAGGATTGCTATATAGCTAGCTCATCAGCGTATTAAACTCCATTCAAGTACAAGGGAAATTGCCGAAATCGCCCGAAACACTGACAACTAGCATCCTTAAAAGTGCTTGAAACCTATGAATATAAGAGGTTTTGACTATCACATAAACTTAAACAGCCTGATGCAAGCTGTTAGGCATTCAAGTTGCATATTAGATATTGGCATTTAGGTAGCTGCCTACTGTCTACGCTCTATCGCAATGCCAATGTTTAATTCAAAACTGGATCCCAACTCCCCCTTGGAAAGAAGCCGCTATATCATCCCCATTACGGTAAGCATCGAAGGCAATCACAGCGTTCCCGAAAAAGACTAAGTTGCTGTTAGGCAGAATGTAGTCGACCCCAGGCTGCAGCACAAAACTGGTGGTATCCCCAACCACGGAGGGTTCATCTCCTCCGGTAAAGGCTATACCTGCACCGAGATAGACATCGGTTTGCCAACTGATCGGCACATCGAAGGAAATAGTCGGCACAATAGCCGACGAATCTCCCAAGAGAAATGCTTGGGCCCGAATCGAAATGGGGCTCTCTAGGATTCGATAACGCCCTGCAATCACCCCTTGAAAATCTTCTCCATCGCCATTACTGTCTTCTGTCGGGCTAAATGCTATGCCGATCCCGACATAGCTGCCATAAGCCGCTTGAGCTTGGGCGGGCTTAGCAGTCGCTAGGGTCAATATCCCCGTCAGCAGCATACTGACTAGAGAGAGGGCGCTTAGATTCTTCGACCAATGATTGCAACTGTCCATTCGTTCTACTCCTAAGGCACAATTCGGCGCTTCTGCTTGCCGATTTTAAGATGGAAATTTTTGAATTAAGATAACGCTTTCTAAAGAATGATTAGACCCCATACTTTACCCCAAAAGCCACTTGGATAAGTCGGGAAACACCTACCCAATGGCTGACGCGCCAAGTTACGGATTTATTCACAAAAATCCTGACATTGGCGTATGAAAATTGTGTTTTTTTATTACTAAAAGAGATTTAATTGGTAGATTATAGCGGCTCTTTGCTAAATTGGCGCATTCTAGGGGTGTCAATTGAAGTGCAGAGTGGCTTTCTAATCCCCTTTCTACTGCCTACGGTATATCACATGCCATTTAACCTGTATTTCGCATGCCCGCAGCGATGCCGTTGATGGTTAGCAGCGCTCCTCGAAGCAGCTCGCCTCGGCTATAGCGGGAACGAATAACGCC
>JAKSDM010000668.1 GCA_022360135.1 Pseudanabaenales cyanobacterium
CGCCTGGCCGGTGACCTTAAAGCCTCGTCTGTTCTACTTCCTGATGTTGGCGATGTATAGCGGCCAAATTGGGGTCTTTGCAGTCCAGGATATGCTGCTGTTCTTTTTCATGTGGGAACTGGAGCTGATCCCGGTTTACTTACTGCTCGCTATTTGGGGCGGGAAAAAGCGCCTATACGCCGCCACTAAGTTCATTCTCTATACGGCCGGAGGCTCCCTATTTATCCTGGTGGCGGGTCTAGCCATGGCCTTCTTTGGCGACTCAATCACCTTTGACATGTCAGCCCTAATGGCCAAAGATTTTCCCCTCAAGCTTCAAGTGCTTCTCTATTTAGCATTTCTGGTCGCCTACGCCGTCAAGCTGCCGATTATTCCTTTGCACACTTGGTTGCCTGACGCCCACGGTGAGGCGACGGCCCCGGTGCATATGCTGCTTGCCGGTATTCTGCTAAAGATGGGGGGATATGCGCTGATCCGCATGAACGTGGAGATGTTGCCTGACGCCCATGCGGTTTTCGCCCCATTGCTGGTGATTTTCGGGGTAGTTAATATCATATATGCGGCCCTAACCTCCTTTGCTCAACGGAATCTGAAGCGGAAAATCGCCTATTCTTCGATCTCTCACATGGGGTTTGTCACCATTGGCATTGCCTCTTACACCAATCTGGGTTTGAGTGGAGCAATCCTGCAGATGGTTTCTCATGGGCTGATCGGAGCGAGTTTGTTCTTCTTAGTGGGGGCTACCTACGATCGCACCCATACCCTCATCCTGAATGAAATGGGAGGGGTGGGCAAGAAGATGCCGAAGATATTCGCCATGTTTACCACCTGCTCTTTGGCTTCCCTGGCGCTACCCGGCATGAGTGGGTTTGTAGCGGAGATCATGGTGTTCGTTGGCTTTGCCACCAGCGACGCCTACAGCTCTACCTTTAAACTGATTGTGGTTATTCTGATGGGCTTTGGGGTGATCTTGACGCCGATCTATCTGCTCTCTATGCTGCGGGAGATTTTTTACGGCCCCGAGAACAAAGAACTGATCGAGAATGAGATTTTGGTGGACGCAGAACCGCGTGAGGTCTTCATCATCGCTAGCCTGCTGGTGCCGATCATTGGCTTTGGTCTCTATCCCAAGCTATTGACCCAGGTTTATGACGCCAAGACTCAGCAAGTCACGGGGCAGCTAAGAAGTACAGCGGTTGAACTGGCTGATCAACATCAACCTCTATTGCCGCTAGCCAGCATCCAACTCTCTAAAGCCCCAGTTATACCTAATTAATTTAGGCCATTTCCCTTGAATTAATCCCGTTAACCCTGGGTTTCTTTCCGTCAACCCAGGCTAATGGTGATGAGCGATCGCACTGCTTAAGATTTAGTTTAAGTACCTGTGCATTGAAAATTTCAATGAGACCAAGTGTCATTCCGAGCTTAGCGAGGAATCTCAATCTCCCGCTAAAGTCTGAGATGTCTCGATTCCGCTTGGCTCCCCTCGACATGACATTCTGTGGTTACTGCGTATCGACTTTGTAATTAATTTTGCCTACCTACTTATATATCAGCTCTAAAGCCAGCTAAAGAGAATTACTCTAAGCTGGAGACAGATAACACAGAACTGACCCACGCATTAGGTCAATAGCAATGGTTGCGATCGTCAAAAAACCTCTTACTTTCGAGGAATTTCTGAACTGGGATGACGGCTCCGGTAGATCCTTCGAGCTAGTCCAGGGAGTCGCCATGCCGCTTAGCGAACCCACAGCTAAACATGAAGATGTCGTCGATGGGCTATGTCGCCAGTTGATTAACCATTGCCAAGGTTTGAATCTACCCTATGTTCCCCGCCAGAGCAAACAAGTCAGATTGCATTCTGCGCCCAGTGAAAATGAATCGAGTCGGAAAGCCGATATTGTGGTGTTTGCTAAAGAAGAATGGGAAAGAATGCGCCAAAGTTCAGCTTCTGCGGCCGCCTATATCCCACCGCCCCTAGTGATTGAAGTTGTGAGCACTAACTGGCGGGATGATTACCGCATCAAATTAAATGAATATGAAACCCTAGGAATCTTAGAATATTGGATTGTCGATTACGCCGGATTAGGAGGTATTCAGTATATCGGCTCTCCCAAACAACCCACTGTGACCATTAATCGCTTAATTGATGGCGAATACCAGGCAGAACGGTATCAAGGAGACGCTACAATCCTATCTCCTACATTTCCTCAGTTGGAATTAACAACCGTCCAAATTGTGGCAATGACTCAAGGGTAGGGCGATCCGCTCGCCTCGTACAATACCCCTACAGGCATTGCAGCACGTTGTCGGGGGCGTGCTGGATACTAGACTGCTTTGCTGATTACTAGACTACTTTCCGGGATGCGATGACAGACTCCAAGCAAACCGCTTGACGTAGCCCAACACATGCAGACTATCGGATCTTTAGAGTGTCAGCCAGCCGCTTCATAAGCCAGACAAATTCCTAAGCTAAAAATAATTAAGTTAGGGAGCAAGTATGGGGTGCGTAATAGAGTTCCAACACGTCCGACAGCCTCAATAGCTTCAGGTATATTGAGTAAGTTTGAGGCGTCAGCCTTACCCACAACCCTAGTCAACCTCGCTAAATCTGTTGGAATTAGCCAATATTTTGCGGGACGTTGCCCGTGCCGTCTAACGATGCTGTTCAGTGGCCGCAAACATCCTTCGCTCTACACCAACGACTCTTGGAAGTTCACTGCAACAGAGTATTATAACGCTATGCTGACTATCGTTTCGCTGCAATGATAACACCACTTGCACAACTGATTTTAGTTATACCCAAATTACTGCGATTCTCTAGATCCCTAATCAACGCACTTGCCTTTAATTCATGACCATCCGGCCAGTTACTCTGAGGTAGCATATCGTCAATAACATATAGCCCGCCAGACTTTAAGACTTGTATCACTTCCTCGAAATGAGTATATTTCCCAGCCCATGTATCTGCAAAAATCATGTCAAACTGCTCTTTACCGCTGCTCAACTTCTCCATAAAAGTACCAGCATCTTCCACATGAAACGTTACTCGTGAGTCTTTCCCAAGATACTCCTGAGCAATGGCTACAAGGGCATCATCATTCTCAACTGATAGGAGTGTTGATTGCGAATCCATCCCATTCAAAATCCATGCTGTTGAGACTCCCGTTCCAGTGCCGAGTTCTAAAAATCGACCAGATGGCCTACTCATTGCCAAAGTTCTTAGCAATGATCCAACAAGAGGTTCTGATGCCATCTGAAATCCAATGCCCTCAGTTTTCATCAAGATCTCTCGAACAATTTCAGGAAGCTCAATATTTTCTAAGTCATACATGTGAACTGCATCATTGGC
>JAKSDM010001004.1 GCA_022360135.1 Pseudanabaenales cyanobacterium
ATCGCATTTACTGGCTAGGGTCCCATAGCAATTCCAGTAAAGGAAAGGATCGACCTAATCGGTCTCGTCTCTTCGCTACCGAAATTGTAGGCAGTGGGGCCGACGCCAAGCTAGAGTTTGTTGGGTACGTTGACTTCCGCGAAGATTTAATCCGCTGGGGCGATGAGCAGGGCTACAATTTCTCAGCCAGCGCCGCTACTGGCAAACCCACCGAGTTCCCCGATAGTTTCAATATCGAAGGATTAACGGTCTCCCCCGATGGCCATACGGCTTATATCGCCTTCCGAGCGCCGAATACACCCACCTCGACCCGGACCAACGCCTTAATCGCCCCACTCAATAACTTTGCTGATTTAGTCGACGGTAAAGCCACCACTGCAATCTTTGGCGATCCGATTGAACTAGACTTAGGGGGACGCGGCATCCGCAGTATTGAGCGCAATGCGAATAACGAATATCTGATTGTCGCCGGGCCTACCGGTGGGGCCACAGGTACTGCGCCAAATGACTTCCGCCTATATTCCTGGACTGGCGATCAAGCTGACACGGCGACGTTATTGCCAACCCAATTACCTGATTTGAATACGGGCGGCAGCTTTGAATCTATTGTCCATTTGCCGGATCACCTCAGCGCCCGTAGCCAAATTCAGTTACTGCTGGATAATGGCGATACCGATTGGTATGGCGATGGCCAAGACTCGAAAGACCTATCGCAAGCAAACTTTCAGAAATTCGCCAGCGTTACGGTTTCCCTGGGCGGCGACACTGACATCATGCAGGGTTCCAACCAGAACAACACCCTGCGGGGCGGCAACAGTGATGACGTGATTGAAGGGATGGGAGGGAGCGACAAAATCTACGGCGACGACGGCCATGATCAGCTCTTTGGGGGGGGTGGCAACGACAAAATCAAGGGGGGGAACGGCAATGATTTGATCTTCGGCGATCAAGGTAAAGATAAGCTCTACGGCGGTGAGGGCAACGATAAACTCATCGGTGGTCTGAGTAACGACAGAATAAACGGGAATAGCGGCAATGATTTGATCTTTGGCGGTAATGGCAACGACAAACTCCGTGGCGGGGAGGGCGACGACCAGCTCCACGGCGGTCTGGGCAAAGACACCATGAAGGGAGGGAACGGCGATGATTTGATCTTCGGCGGCGCCGGTAACGACAAGCTATCCGGCGGTGATGGTAACGATAAACTCTACGGCGGCCTGGGGCATGACAGCATTCTGGGCGGCAAGGGCGACGATATCATTGTCGGCGATCAGGGCGCTGACCAACTCACTGGCGGCAAGGACAAGGATACCTTTGTCTTTGCAAGTGTCGGGAACACCTTTGCCACAATCACCGATTTTGAAATCGGAATCGACAAGATTGACCTGAGGACTCTCTTTAATAGCGCAGATTACACTAGCGCCACTCCCGTCGAGAGCTATATCAAGCTAGTTCAGCACGGCTCCAGCACTCAGGTCAAAGTTGACGTCTTCGGCGATAACGGCGACCAGTTTAAGACGGTGACGCAGCTCAATCATATTGATAAGACCGCTCTAACCTCTGATCACTTCAGGCTTGCTTGAGGGGGCAATGAACTGAAAGCAGAGGATATTGGGAGAGGGAAGAGAGGCAGAAGTTAGGAGTTAGGAAACTAGCACAATAAACGCTCCAGACTCCTAGTTCCTATATTCCCCCCTGACCGAATTTCCCGGCTTTCTGTGAGTAGGGGTTTTATGACGCAGATCTGCTGGATAAGATCCTTATTTCAGGATCTCATCCAGCAGATCTGACGTTGAATTACAAGTTATGCATGCACCTCAAAGTTCTCGGAGGAATTGGAAAGCACCCTGAAATTATTTTGGGGCCAATATCAAGACAGGCATTTGATGTAGATAACCACTCAAACAAAAAATGAAGTTTTGCAAAAAATATTGAAAAATAAAATCTTGTCGCTTCTTTAAAGTATTTTCTGTACAATGAGGAGCTTGAGATAAATCAGAGGGGGCAATCATATTGACTAATATTCAGAAGCAACTAGTCATCCTTGGACCAAATTCCTGAGAGGGGCATGACTTATGAGTATTACCCCAAGAGGTATGCCGATCAGCGAAGCATATCGTCTTTAGCTCATCAGGTTTTCTCAGTTATCCGAATAACTATACCTGCAAAAACTGAAATCTCCTATATAGGAGATGATGCCTTTTATCGAAGTGGATCGTCTACAGAACTAGCTAAAGGCAAAAAGATAATGTCTATACATGGGTTATTCAGTCGCTCGTAGTTTTTGGAGTTACGTATAAATTCTTTATTTGCCTAGGATATGTCGATAGAATTAAACTTTGATATTGCATTCACTGCTAGGTTAGCTTTGCGAGAGAAACAAATTCAACAGAATTATCGACCAATCATTGCCGTTCATAAGTGGTTTGCTCGACGTCCTGGGACACTTTTTCGTAGTCTTCTCCTTTCCGAATTCGGGAATCAGCCTGTTAATCAAACCTACTACTGTACAAACAATTTTGAAGGAATCACTATTGCCGATCCTTTTATGGGTGGTGGGACACCGCTGCTTGAAGCTAACCGCTTAGGCTGCAATGTTATCGGCGCCGATATTAATCCAATGGCCACATGGATTGTACAGGAAGAGATCTCTGAACTAGATCTCTCCAGGTATTCAAAAACCGCTGAAAATCTCCTCTCTTATCTTGAAAATGAGATTGGGCAACTCTATAAAACTCGCTGTCCTGTAACAGGAAGTGAAGATGTTGACGTTAAGTATTTTCTTTGGGTCAAAATTGGGATTTGTACAGCTTGTAAACAGAGCTTCGATCTCTTTCCTGGATACATTCTCGCCAAAGATGTACGGCACCCAACCTATGTTCTAGTCTGTGCTGCCTGCGGTGATCTAAATGAGGTTGCAGATCCAGCTAACCCCGGTTTTTGCAACTGTGGTGCGGCTCTCAATATAAAGGGACCAGTCAAACGAAACCAGTGTGCTTGTCCCCACTGTGGGCATATAAATAAGACACCATTCCATGGAGATGGCCCACCCTCACACCGTCTATTCGCAATTGAGTACTATAATCCTAAATTGAAAGGTAAATCGGGTCGGCTTTTCAAAAAGCCTGATGCTGATGATATCGCTCGGGTAGAAGAGGCGCAGCGTCTCTGGGCGGCTATATACCCATCTTATGTGCCTGAGGATGATATTCCCGAGGGAGATGAAACGAATAGATTACATCGCTGGGGCTACAAGCGCTTTTGTGAACTTTTCAATTCTCGTCAGTTGCTAGCGCTAGAGACAGTAGCAAGTTTTATTGCCCAGATCAAAGATCAGCGTCTCCGCCGTGCTTTTGCAACCAACTTTTCTGACTTATTGCGCTATCAAAATATGCTGTGCCGATACGATACCATGGCGCTTAAATCCCTTGATATCTTTTCAATCCACGGTTTCCCGGTTGGTTATGTCCAGGTTGAATCTAACTTCCTTGGCATTAGGAAGGATAACGGTCTACCGGTAGGGTCCGGTGGTTGGATCAATATTATTGAGAAATACTCAAAAGCCAAGCAATATTGCACAACCCCTTTCGAGGTTGCTTTTCAAGGCAAGAGGAAAAAGACTATAGAAATTGACGGTGAATGGATTGGGGAACATAATTCTAAGAGTTCAAAACCTAATTCTCGGACGGTAGACCTTCGTTGCGTTTCTGCTACAAACCTTAACCTTCCAGCAAATAGCTTGGATGCCGTTTTTACCGATCCGCCCTATTATGGCATGGTTCAATATGGAGAGTTAATGCAGTTTTGCTACATATGGCTCCGTAAACTGCTGGGAGCTGATTTTCCAGGGCTTGACCAGACAACAACTCGCCATCAAGATGAACTAACTGGAAATGATACTGCAGCACGGGGAATCGACCATTTTGCCGAAGGATTAGCTCAGGTCTATTCTCTTATGGCATCTGCCCTTAAGTCTGGAGCCCCCCTCGTATTTACCTACCACCATAATCAGCAAGAAGCCTACTTTGCTGTTGCTATGGCCATTCTTGATGCAGATTTAATCTGTTCTGCATCCTTGCCTTGCCCTGCTGAAATGGGGGGATCAATTCACATCCACGGCACTGGATCGTCCATTGTTGATACAGTGTTTATTTGTCGTCGGCGTGGCAGTACTGCTCGTTCTAGTCTCTTCAAGAATGCAACTCAGCTTGCCCGACTCGTTCAGAATGAATTAGAAGAATTAAGTAATGCAGGCATGAAGCCTACCGAAGGAGATATTCGCTGTATTGCCTTTGGGCATCTCACTCGTATGGCCATCTGGAATCTAAAATCTAGTTGGGATACCGATAAAACCACAGAACAGAAGCTTGAAAGGATTCGGAATACGATGAATGAGATAGCCACCCTTGATGATTTGACTATTGAGCTTGAGTATTTAGATCCGCCTCAGCAGATTATCAACTTTGGTTTATTTACTGTACCAGAAGCAAGGGAGCGGCATGATGCCGTCACGTTTTGAAGCTAATTATGAAGATCCCAGTCTTGATTTCGATCCTTTAATCGATGATGTTTTTTCTGAATTGAAGTCAAGCTTTTTGGAAATGCCACGGGGTGATGGATTCATCGAATATAGAATATTCGAGCAAGGCTATCAGACACTTAAACGTACAACCAATGCTTTTGAGGTAGTGACGCCTGAGACAGTTGAAGCTGCTATTGAAGAAACACCTATCTCGTTAATTGTTTTTCGAGCCATTCTTGGCTTTACCCCACCAGAGTGGGCTTATGTCACCACAGAAGTTACTAATGTCGAGGTTAATCAGGGAGCTGCTCGCTCGATTGATCGCAAAATTCGTCTCCAACCCTTAACACCCAAATCTCTGGGAAATTCGTTGACGGATCAACGCATCCGAGCACTAATTCAAGCAGGTGTAAAAACTTTGTTGGCAGGTATTGACTATGGAGTGCCTTCCAGTCTTCATCGACTTGATAAGGTTGACACTCGTGATGGCCTTCGGAGTCTTCAACCTATTGCTGATCTTGGTGTGCCTTACCCCATGGTGCTCTATGAGCGATTTCTTGGCCGTCCATTTGCTTCTCACCGTGACTCTGTCAGTGAGCTTGTGGGAGAGTTAGTTGAAGGAGCTATAAAGGACATTCTCACTGCTGCTAAAGTAAGCTTCCGTGAAACCAAACGTGCTGAGAGAATTAGTGGCTTCGACCAAGCCCCTGACTTTATTAAGTGGGCAGGCAGAATTAATTACAGGGAAAATTCACTGAAACCCCCTAAATACTTGAATCCAGTTTGTAAACGTTTTTGCACAGGCACTTATTCCGGATGAGTTCAATCCTGTCGCCCTGATTGAAGCAAAACTCACCGAAGATGATGGCACGGCTCGTGACAAAGTAGCACGTGTGCAGCGTCTACGTACGCTACGTGATGAGAGTGGTCAAAGCTATGATGTTATTGCTTGTATTGCTGGTAGAGGATTCAAGGTTCGACGAGAGGATATGCGAAGACTTTTGGAGGCAACTGATGGAAAGGTTTTTACGCTTGCCACAATGAATCTGTTGATTGATCACACTCGCATACAAGAGTATCGTGTAAGGTAATGCACCAACAATTGAATCAAACAAAAGTATAACAAATCGTTGCAGAAGCATAATTAAGTGTAGTCAGTAGTAATGTAAAGCTTTGGCGTTGCCCCTGAACTCCACCGTTAGGTGAGCGACTCGAAGTCGCTCGGGGGAGTTGGAAAGGACTCCGAAAATCCTTTCCTCGCTAGTGTTCAGGTGGATATCCACCTCGGAATGTTCACTCAATAATTGGGAGGGCGGCATCAGCAGACGAGGGTAAGTGGCAGTATCCACAGTCGGACTTCCGCTCCCTCTTGTTTCCCTACATGGGAGGCTCTACCTCAAGGCGATTAACTGCGGCTCTGGAGGCAGCTCCTCCAAGTGGGCTCCACAGGCAGAGCCTGGCGACCAGGAATGAGTACATTGGTTTGAGTTATGCAAACCCCAGCCTACGGTGAGAGGGTACGATCGCATTACCTAATCAACCGTTAAAATAGTGAGCGTTAAGGGTTTCAATTTTGTTGAATAATACTGGGTGGGCAACCGATAGAATCCCTTAACAATTGAGCAAAACATGGGTAAACACATGGTCGCTTCTGTTCCGGTCACCATCCCAATTCGGGCAATGACATTATCTCCAGGCAGCCATCTTCTGATTGAGAATGTTTCTTGGGAACAATATGAGGCGCTTTTAGCTGAGTTGGGAGAAGAAAGACTCGTTCCCAGGATTAATTACTGTCGCAATACGCTAGAACTGATGGCCCCGCTACCGGCCCACGAACGGCCTAATCGCATCATTGCCGATATCGTAAAGGCGCTGCTAGATAGTCAGGATAGAGACTGGGAGGATTTTGGCTCCACCACCTTCTGTAAAACCCAGGAAGCAGGCTTAGAACCGGATACTTGTTTCTATATACAAAATGCTGAGCGGATGAGAGCGTGTGAACGGTTTGATCCAGATCGAGATCCTCCCCCAGACTTAGCAATCGAGTCCGATGTGACGTCCAAAACCACATTGACGGCTTACCAGGTTTTGCAGGTTTCAGAAGTCTGGATTTATTCCGAAAAGGGGCTAGATATTCAAGTTCTCGACAATGGCGAATATCTTCTCTCATCCAATAGTCCTACATTTCCCTCATTACCGATAATCCAATTGATTCCGCGTTTGGTGCAACAAGCGAAACAAATTGGAACTCGTAGAATGCTCAAGCAGCTCCGACAAGATTTCGAAAGAATTTAGACCAGGCGTCGCGATCGCGCTAAATCCTATTAGTAGTAGGGTGGGCAACACTCCGCGCACCAATTATCAACGCCCCATGCCAAAAACAACACTGCCCACCATCAGGATATAGCGCTACATAAATCAATGCTGTAGCGCTATCTTACTCTCTCACCATTAGTGATAGATTATGTCGTGGGCGGTGCCCACCCTACAGTATATTAAGGTTTTGAGTCATGGCTCAGGCCATTGCACAGACGGCGATCGCGCTCCGACAACTCAGCATTAGTTCTGAGAAAATCCTTCACCCAATGGCAACCGTAAGCCAACACCTGATCGGGGTCTAAAACCTGGTCTAAATCCCAAATAATCACTTGTTTGTCATCCCCCGCCGAAGCGATCGACGTCCCATCTGGCCTGAAAACCAAATCGCTAACCCCATTGGTATGCCCATTGAGGGTGCGGATCAGCTCACCGTCAAGCGTCCAGAGTTTAAGCGTGTGGTCTCCACTGGCGGAGGCGACGATCTGACCATCCGGGCTAAAGGCAACCGCACGCACCCGCGCTTCATGACCTACCAGGGTAAACAACAGCACGCCTTCGAGCGTCCAGAGTTTGACCGTTTTGTCCTCACTGGCGGAGGCGATGAGTTGACCATCGGGGCTGAAAACCACATCCTCAACCCCACTGTCATGCCCGGTCAGGGTCTGGACTAAAGCGCCGTCTGGCCGCCAAAGCTTAACCGTCGTGTCTCCGCTGGCCGAGGCGATTAGCTCTCCAGTGGGGCTAAAGGCGACCGCTTCAACCCGCGCCTGATGTCCTGTCAGAATATTGACTAAGGCTCCATCTCGCCGCCAGAGCTTAACCGTCTGATCATCAGAGGCGGTGGCGATCAGCTCGCCATTCGGGCTAAACGCCACACCCTCCACCTCATTGGCATGCCCATCTAAGGTCCTCAGTAAATGGCCGTCAAGATCCCAAAGGTTAGCCGTGTTGTCTTCACTAGCGGAAGCAATCAACTGACCATCAGGACTAAAGATAACCTCCTCAACCTCATCGGTATGGGCTCTGAAGATATTTAACAGGTCGCCATCTCGGCGCCAGAGTCTGATCATCTGATCGTCAGATCCTGAAGCGATCAGTTCACCATTAGGACTAAACGCCACACTGCCCACCTCACCGCTATGGCCGCCGAGGATCGCGAGGAGCGTATTCCGGGGCCGCCAGAGCAAAAGCGTTCCGTCCTCGCTGGCCGAAGCCAGGGTCTCTCCCTCTATGCTAAAGGCGACGGCATGAACTTTGCCAAGATGACCCGCCAACGTGCGCAGCAAAGTCCCGTCTAGTCGCCACAGTTTGATTGTATCGTCATCAGAGGCTGAGGCCAGAGTCTGACCATCGGGACTGAAGGCGACACTATTTACCCCAGCCCCATGACCTCGGAGAAGGGTTGTCG
>JAKSDM010001377.1 GCA_022360135.1 Pseudanabaenales cyanobacterium
CCTCTACGATTTCCTTCCCTCCGGCAATGGCTATAAAATCCGACTCTTACTCACTCAGCTAAAGACTCCCTTCGAAAGAATTGAGATTGACATCCTCAAGCAAGAGAGTCGGACCCCAGAATTCTTGACCAAAAATCCGAATGGTCGAGTTCCTGTCTTGGAATTGCAATCCGGCCAGTTTTTAGCCGAGTCCAACGCCATTCTGTTCTATCTCAGCCAAGGAACCCCTTATTTCTCCGAAGACCCTTTAGAAGCCGCGCAGATAATGCAGTGGCTCTTTTTCGAACAATACAGCCACGAGCCCTACATCGCTACATCCAGATTTTGGATCACCTGTTTGGGCCAGCCTGATCAATACTGCAAACAACTCAACCAGAAACGAGAACTTGGTTACGCCGCCCTTAAGGTGATGGAGAATCATCTATTAGAGCGTGACTTCTTTGTGGCGGAGCGCTACACCATCGCCGACATCGGACTCTTTGCCTACACCCATGTCGCCCATGAAGGCGGTTTTGACCTGGCGGGTTTTCCCGCCATCCAAACCTGGATTAATCGAGTCCAATCCCAGCCTAGACATATCAGTATTAAGCAAGGATGACAAACCCCCATCATCTTGATCAATTCTCCCAAACTGGATCAGATGGCCTGTAAGGACGACGCTTACGTTGCTGCTGACGCATCAGCTTTCTGCTAACCTCCATAAAGCTGGTTTTTTGGACATAAGGATAGTCGCTGATCCAGAGTTTATGGTCAGGAATATAAATATCAGAGACCATATTGATGCGACTAAGATCAGGCCGATTTGATAAGACCAACATTTCTGCTAGATCGCCACGGCGAATCAATCGATGGTCACGCCGCAATGGAACTTGCAGCTGAGTATTGAAGCCGGTTTTGTCTCCCACCTCCAGGGTAAGTCGCCGTTCCCGGTTTTCCACAATGACCAGATCGCCCCGCTTATTGACTGTCTCTTCAGCCCCAATGACTTCATCGGTGATGAAGACGTCCAACACTCGACCTCGCCAGAAACCGCCATAGGAATATCGGCGGATTTCTGTATTTCGTCGACTAGCCAAATAAACTGGGCTCCATAACCAATAGAAACCAGCGATGATGCCTAGAATAAAGGTGATTGGATGGATTGCCTCCCAGACAAACAGTCGCAGGATAAAAACACCGACCCCCGCAACCACTGAAATCAACATTCGTCTCAGAAAATCAGAGGCTTTGCCCCAGTAGTAGCGATATTGGTCAGCAGTCGCAATGCGAGGAATAAGCTCCTCAAGTTTTTCTTGGGTGAGGGGAATTAACATTTAGACAATATTGGGGTTTGGATGCTTTGAGCCTAGCACTGGTAGAGAGAATGCAGCGATATTTAAGCTGAAGAAAGTAAATTCACTGATTTAAAGGCAGAAAAATCTGCAATTTTCTTAATCAGTTTGCGTAGTTCTATCGAAGATCCTGAAGTCGACAACGACGACAATAGATTCAATTCTGGAGAACGCGAGCAGAAAAGCCAGACATCTTAGGGGGCATTTTAGATGTTATGGAAACTCTGCTAAGGAAAGCGTCCTTACAGGTGAACTGCCTGATCCTTGGGGGCTTTAGGGATCAGGCAATTTTTTCTTTATACCATTGCTTCCCTAGAGAATTTTATCTAGTCCGTAGATCAAAGACTTGAGGGATAAAATTTGGCGGATTGCTAGCAAAACACCGGGCATAAAGCTGGCCCGATCGCTCGTATCATGCCGTAAGGTGTAGATCTGACCGGACGCCCCAAAAATCACCTCCTGATGTGCAATCAATCCAGGTAAACGCACGCTGTGAATGTGAACCCCGTTTGTTGTTGCGCCGCCCCGGGCTCCAGCTAGCTTCTCAGTTTCTTCTACCTCAGTTGGATTGAAAACTTTGTCCAAACCCGCCAGCATCTGAGCGGTTTGCACAGCCGTACCGCTAGGCGCATCGGCCTTTTGGTTATGATGCAGTTCAATGATTTCTACATGGTCAAAATACTGGGCCGCCTGAAGGGTTGCTTGTTGGAGGAGCACCATGCCGATAGAAAAATTGGGGACAATCAGACAGCCAATACTGGCCTTTTCGGCAAATTCCGCCAGGTCCTTGATTTGGGCCGCACCGAGGCCAGTTGTACCGACGACGGGACGGACACCGTAAGCGATCGCGGAGCGCACGGCCTCATGCACTGTATCCGGATGAGTAAAGTCCACCATAACTGCCAACCCCTGGCTCTGGGCCATCACCAGTGTGGCCTCAAGGTCATTGGTAACGGGTATCTCAAGAGGACCCCATCCAGCAATCTCGCCAATATCCTGCCCCATTAGCTCAGGCGTTTTATCCACCGCTCCGACCAGCGTCATGTCGTCCGCTTGGGCAACGGCTTTGATTACTTCCCGTCCCATCTTGCCGCAAGCTCCGTTGACCACAACCGGGATTGAATTCTGATTTGTCATACTGCTCTCTGTGCTTGAAGATCGGCTTCGGACTCAACAAGCGCATTGTAGATCAAGTAGGGAAGG
>JAKSDM010001468.1 GCA_022360135.1 Pseudanabaenales cyanobacterium
ACCGCTGCCGACCAGCTTGGGAAATCCCCCGGCCTCGGATTCAGCCACAAAGTCGCCAAAAAAGTCGGGTCGGAACTTGTAGATGGCCACCCGCTCGACCCCCAACACCTGCCGCACTTCCTGGGTGGCGGCGGCGAAGATCTCTTCAGCATCGAGTGTCTGGCGCAGCCGGGTGGCCACTTTGGCGATTGTCCGTTCGCGCTCGGCTTTCTGGGTCAGTTGCTGGGTGTATTCGGCCTGCTGCAGCGCCGTGCCTAGTTGGACGCCAATCTGGTTTAACAAATTGACTTCCTTCTCCTGCCAGTAGCGAGGACCACTATGTTGCATGGTGGATAAGATTCCCCACAATTTCTGTCCCTGGAAAATCGCCACTAGCGCAAAAGCTTTGACCTCAAAGTGCTCCAGGGTTTCGATATGGCAATCGCTCAGACCGGCTGTGTAAATGTCATCGGCGACAAAGGGTTCGTGATCGCGCAAACGCCCCCCCTGATGCTCCTGCACATAGGTGTCTTCCCAACCGCTGCCGACCAGTTTGGGAAATCCCCCACTCTCGGATTCGGCCACAAAGTCGCCAAAAAAGTCGGGCCGGAATTGATAGATGACGACATGCTCAACCTTCAGGGTGCTGCGAACGGCCTGGAGGGTGGCGTTAAAAATGGTCTCAATGTCGGAGGTCTGGCGAATCCGGGCCACCACCTTGGCCATCAACCGTTCTAGCCTTACTGACTGGGTCAGCTGCTGGATGTAATCCGTCTTCTCGCGAGTAATGGATAGGAGGGCCGCCGCTCGTTTGACAAATTCGATCTCGAAGTCTTGCCACTGCCGGGAAGCCGAACACTGTTGAACACAGAGCAAGCCCCAAAGGTCGGGTCCCTTCAACATTGGCACTACTAAATCAGCCCGCACCTGGAAGCGTTCAAGGATAGCGATAAAGCAATCGGCCAGATCTAGCGTATAGATATCCGCCGCCGCCCAATGATACCCTTGCCGATACTTTTCGGTATTTTTGCCAAAACAGTGGTCATCAATCTGGGCTTGTAGGGCTGAACTGAACTCTGGCAGAACGTCTTCCGCCACAACTTTCCCCCGATCATGGTTCGACTTCGGATCAAACTGGAATACAATCACCCGGTCGGCCTTAAGGAGTTGACGGATTTCTCGGGTGGCGAAACTGAAGGTGGATTGTTCATCATCAGCCTGGAGGGTGCGGCTGGTGATTTTGGCCAAGATGCTTTCTCGGTTGGCTCGTTGCTCCACTAGATCAATATACTCAGCCTGCTGGCGAGCGGCTGAGAGTTGCGCCGCCACTCGTTTGACAAATTCAATCTCGAAGTCCTGCCAGTGCCGGGGGCCGTCACACTGGTTAACACAGAGCAATCCCCACAGATCGTCTCCTTTTAATAGTGGCGTCACCAAATTGGCCCGCACCTGGAAGCGTTCGAGAATGGTGATGTGGCAATCGGGCAGCTCATCCGCATAGATGTCCGCCGCCGCCCAGTGATAGCCATCCCGATACTTTGCGACATGTTGGCCAAAAGAATGATCTTC
>JAKSDM010000079.1 GCA_022360135.1 Pseudanabaenales cyanobacterium
GCCCAAGCTAGTTTTGATGTCGAAGAGCTGCAGATTACGGGAGATATTGTCTTGTTTTTTGGGGTAGGCTCCTTCGATGCGCTGTTGGATGCGATCGCGGCTGCCGAATAAGTGGATGCCTCTGTTGAGCTAAATCTGGGAGAAAAACCATGGAAATCGATGAAGATCTCAAGGCCTTTCTGGTCGAAAGCAGCGAGAATCTAAACCAGCTTGAAGTCGATCTGGTGGCCTTAGAGATCCATCCCACTGACCCAGAATTGATGACGCGGATCTACCGCCATTTCCATACCCTTAAGGGCAATGGCGGGTTTTTGGGCCTCAATACTTTGGAGTCCATTACCCATGCAGCTGAAAACCTGCTCAGCCGCCTGCGTGAGGGCCAGTTAACGCTTAACCTTGAGGTTACTAATGGCCTCTTACAGGTGATTGATGCGGTGCGAGTCATCCTGACTACGCTAGAGACCACAGGAGAAGCCGGAGAATTCGATTTCACTGGATTGATAGAGACCTTAGCGCAGCTGAAATCGTCAGATCAGGTTGGGGGGGAAGCGGAGAGCAGCGCCGCCGCCGAGCTTACCTCTCTGACTAGCGCCGTCCTGCACCCTTCCAGCATAGCGGAGAGTGCGATTCGGGTTGATGTCGATCTACTCGATGATCTGATGAATATGGTGGGCGAATTAGTGCTGTGCCGTAACCAGATTTTAGAATTCGCCAATACTCAGTCGGACGCCTACCTGACAGACACTTCCCAGCGCCTCAACCTGGTGACGACCGAGTTGCAGGAAGGGGTGATGAAAACCCGGATGCAGCCGATCCGCCAGCTGTGGAGCAAGTTTCCCCGGGTGGTGCGGGACTTGGCCAGGTCCCTCGACAAACAAGTCCGATTGGTGATGGAGGGAGAAGATACCGAACTCGACAAGACCCTCCTAGAAGCGATCGCCGATCCCTTTACCCACCTCATCCGCAACTGTATCGACCACGGCATTGAGGCGGCACCGATACGGACAGCGGCCGGTAAGCCGGCAGAGGGACAGCTGTTGCTACGAGCCGCCCACGAAAGTGGCTATGTCAACATTGAAATTAGCGATGATGGGGCGGGCATTCATCCTGACCAACTTAAACAAAAAGCCATCAAGTCCCGTTTAATCACCCCCGAACAGGCTGACCGCATGACCGATCAAGAGGCCCTAAAGCTGATTTTTTTGCCCGGTCTCTCGACCACTGAGCAGGTGACCCATGTATCCGGGCGGGGGATCGGCATGGATGTGGTCCGGACCAATATTGAGAAGATTGGCGGCGCGGTTGATGTCCAAAGCCAACTCGGCCAGGGAGCCGCCTTCAAGTTGAAGATTCCCCTCACCCTGGCGATTGCGCCCACCTTGATCGTCACCTGTGGGGGAGAGCGTTACGCCATTCCCCAAGTCAGTCTGCTGGAATTGGTGCGGTTGGAGGGCGAACCAGCCCAGCAGGGGGTCGAGCAGGTTCACGGGGCGCTGGTCTATCGCCTGCGGGGCAACCTCTTACCGCTGGTTTACTTAACCGATGCACTGCAGCTAAAGCAAGCCGCTAGCGCCAGTAACGGCGGACCGACCGCCGAGCCAGAAGATATCCTCAATATCGTTGTCCTACAGGCGGTTGACAAATCGTTTGGACTGGTCGTAGACGCCATTAACGATACCCAGGAAATTGTTGTCAAGCCCTTGGGAAAACAGTTGAAGGGGATTACCTGTTTCGCCGGGGCCACCATCATGGGAGACGGTCGGGTCACCCTCATTTTAGATATACAGGGGCTAGCCCAGCGGACCCATATGGTGTCAGAACAGCAGGAGGCCGCCGTCAGGGCAACCTCAGACCAGACCTCGACCCAAGCAGCCCAAACCCAACCCCTGCTGCTGTTCCAGGGGCCTGACAAGCGACGCATGGGGATCCGTCTAACGGGGGTGGCTCGGCTGGAGCAATTTGCCTGGGAGGCAATAGAACGGGTGGGCCATCAAGAGGTGATCCAATATCGCGACCAAATTCTGCCCCTGATCGATCTCTCCGCCGTCTTTGGCCAGAGCGCCGCCACTCAACCAGCCCTGGAAGGAGAACCCCTACAGGTGGTTGTGGTGATCTCAACAAAGGCTCAAAATACCGATGATCAGACAATGTTCGGATTAGTGGTGGAGCAGATCCAGGATATTATCGATGAACCGATTCTGATCAAAGGTCCAGCCACACAATCGGGGGTTGAGTGTTCTGCAGTGGTTCAAGGCAAGGTGACCGAAATTCTGGATGTTGAGGCGATCGCCCAAACGGTTCAGTTTGTATCCCCTCAGCGCCCGGTAGCCGTATAAGGTCCAGACAGGTCCAGGCAAAGGATAGGGGGGGAGAGTGACCCATGATTAATGAACATCAATGCTGCACCTTTTTCCTAGATACGCTCTTCTTTGGCGTCGAGGTCGAGACGGTTCAGGAGATTGTTCGTTACCAATCCATGACCCCAGTTCCCTTGGCGCCCCCAGAAGTCGGCGGGTTAATTAATCTTCGAGGTCAGATTGTCACTGCGATCGATCTCCGACGGCGGTTGGCGCTGCCTCCCTATAGGGCGGATCAGGAACCCTATAACGTCGTCACTCGGATTGACGATGACATCGTTAGTTTATTAGTGGATGAGGTAGGCGATGTCTTAGATGTCAACGAAGCAGATTTTGAACCCCCGCCAGAAACCCTGACTGGTAGCATGCGGCGCTTAATTCGCGGGGCCTACAAGCTGGAAGATAGACTGCTGCTGCTCTTGGATGTTGAGAAGGTGGTGGATTTAGCGCCCGCGATCGGTTGAGGGGAGGGGGGAGAGGGGCAGGGGGAGAGGGGGAGAGGAGGGAGAGGAGTAGGGGGAGCTGGGGGAGCTGGGGAGGATGGTTTTCTGTCACTCTCAAATAACGTCTGTGAATAAATTGGGGAGTGTTCAGAGAACTTCGTTAGATGGAGCTGGAACCCTTGATTTTCCGTCAGTAAAACGCGATTTACACAAAAAACTGATCACTCCCATAAATTGTGAGCTATGGCAAAAAGTTCACTGAAGTGGGCTGAGGAAAGGTCATTCAGGAAAAGCGATCTCCATTCAACCCATTTCAATGGATTTTCCTCAGCCCACCCGCAATTCCATTTGCGGATAGGTCACAGGTAAGAATATGTTTCTTTATCTCCCCCATCTCCCCCATCTTCCCCTGCTCCCCCATCTCCCCTGCTCAATACTTAAACCGACTCACCAACTCCTGCAACTCGGTCGCCGTTTGGGAGAGTTCGCTGGCGGATGTTTGGGTGTTGTTGGCGCTTGCGGTGGTGCTTTGAGCCGCCTCGGCTACACGGGTGATGTTACGGGTAATCTCGGAGGCGCTGCTGGCGGCTTGATTGACGTTACGGGCAATCTCGTTGGTGGTGGCGGTTTGTGCTTCGACTGCGCTGGCGATCGTGTTCTGGATGTCGTTGATCTGGTTGATGATGTTTGTGATTTCGCCAATGGCTTTCACAGACCCTTTGGTGTCATCCTGTATGGCTTCGATCTTCTGGCCGATGTCGTCGGTGGCGTTAGCGGTTTGCTTGGCCAATTCCTTCACCTCATTGGCCACTACAGCGAAGCCTTTACCGGCTTCACCGGCTCGGGCCGCCTCAATGGCGGCGTTAAGGGCCAACAGGTTAGTCTGCTGGACAATGGAGGTGATGAGCTTGATGACGTTGCCGATTTCA
>JAKSDM010000038.1 GCA_022360135.1 Pseudanabaenales cyanobacterium
ACCCGGCTTGTCGCCAAGCTGTCCAGATATCAGGCATTGGCGCTGCTTTTTGCTCGGCGTGAGTATGGGTGCGGATTTGAGCACGCGCTACTCCGGACAGTGTAAAGTCTCCTAGAAACTCCATTTGAGGCGGTATCCACACCCGACCCGGGATGAGTTGCTCATGCAAAAACGGCAGAAAAACGGCATCCCAATCTAACCCCTTGGCTTTATGCATGGTAATCACTGTCAGTTGACCCCGACGCGTATAGAGGGCATTGGCGTCTTCAGTTTCAACCGCCTCAAACCGTTCAGAGCCAACAATTTCTTGGAGGGCCTGGATCAAGTTTGACAATGTGTTGTTTTCGGCTGTTTGTTGGGCGACTCGCACGGCCAGTTTGTCGGCCGTCGCCAGTTCACTCTGGTTATAAACCAATGTCAACCCTAGGAAAGGAATGAGTTGATATGGGGGTAATTCCAGCCGCGCCCTTAGGAGGCTGGTGCAGTAGCGACGAGCTTGGCGAGCAGAGTCAGTCTCTGGTGAATTATCCAGAGGACCCGGGTAAAGAAATTCCTCGGGTAGACTGCTTAAGAGGTTGAGATCCTGAGTGGGAATCCGTTGTCGGTTCACCAACACCTTTAAGGCGGCTTTGAGCCCGTCTGGCGAATGAGGCCGTTCGATAAACTGAAGCAGGGTCAACATTTCAGTGGGAATGTGAGATTGCCGATCGCGTTCGCCGACGTCATAGATACGCACCCCGGTCTGCTCCAGATCCACCCCCAATGGATCTGGATTCCGGAGGCGATCCGCCACAAAGCTTCCCTGTCGATTTTCCCGCACCAGGATGGCGACACTTAAATGAGGGGTCTGGCGGAAGAGATCCACCACTCGCTGGGCAATCAGTTTAACGGTGTGATAGATATCTGTGGGGGTGTGAATCTCTACCCCTTTTCCTAGGGGGGTTGGGTTGGCCTCAGGTTGGGGATCGCCAGCGGCGACAGGGACGATCGCCTGAAGCCTAAAAGGCTGTTCATTGCCAGTCAAACCCGACTGATTGATCCAATTCAAGCTCAAATTAGCCGCTTCCATGATCAGGTGTGTGCTGCGCCCTGCCTGGTCAATGGTGATCAGACGCTGCTGTCGCCGACAATGGTTGCAGAACTGATTAAAGAAAACCGGATCGGCTGGGGTAAAGGTGGAATTAATGGCTTGATTGGGGTCGCCTACCCGAATCAGATTAGGCGGTTGAGTCGGCTGTTCCGGATTAGCCGCCAGTGTTTCTAGCAGTTGGGTTTGCAGTGGCGACGAGTCCTGCGCTTCATCTTCAAAAATTGCGAACACCCGAGTTTGCCAGAATTGCCGAGACGGCTCATCTTTGAGAACTTTGAGAGCCGCCAAGATCATATCGTCGTAGTCAAACCAGCCACGACGCCGCATCAGCTCCTGGTAGCGTTCGTAGAGACCGGCAGCGATCGCCAATACTTGATAATCATCAACCCCCTCTGGAATGGCCTGAGCCAGGGTTTCCGCCAATTCAGCCAGATCGGCGGGCGTCAAACCCGAGCTTTTGGCTTCACGAATGGCGGCCTGAGCCAATTCCGGCAGCACCTCAGAGCGTAGAGTCGACTGTCGTCTCAACCGCTCGGTTTCTTCACCGTCAAATCGTCGCCCTTCGATCAATCGGGTATATAGCTTGGGATGGGTGGCGATCCACTGTTCGACGCAAGCTCGGACTAACCGATGGCTTTGGTTCGGAGACACAAGCGTCAAGGCATCGAGATTTAACCTAGACAGCTCCGGATTTCGAGTGGCGATATTCAGCGCCAAACCATGCAAAGTATAAACCACAAAACTATTCTGCGGCAGCGCCAACTGCCGCAAATAGGCCCGGACTTTGGCCTTAAGGTTGGCGGCGGCGGAGCGCGTGAAGGTCACCAGTACAAGTTGGCGACGAGCATGGAGTTGGTGGCGGGCAATGGCGATCGCCGCCGCCGCCGCCATTCCCGTTGACTTACCCGAACCGGGTACAGCGGATACCGCCAGGGGGCCTCCCTGCCAATCGGCCAGGCGCTGCTGCCCTACCCGCAGACCATCTCGGATTTTTTTCAGCGCCGCTGCTCGATCGATACCAATAGAAGAAGTCACAATGGGTTCTCTTTAGAGAAGTCACTTGTGATGAGTCGCCTGACCAATGACCAATAACCAATGACCAATGACCAATGACCAATGGATTCTTAGACAATCAGCAAGTTCCAGCTTAAGTGGATACTCCAAATTTACTATCCCTAGAAGGGATTTAAGTCATGGAATACTGGGCAGTGATTCAGTAGGTGAGTAGGTGTCGAAGAGCGCCTCATCGTCACCGCCCTAAATCCCATCAGAGCCCTGTGGATTGAGAGGCTGAGCTAAGTCTGAAACAAGCTGGAGTTTAACATTCATAGTTTTTTCGATTCCATTAGGCCAATAAGCCCAAGCGCTTGCCATTATCACGAGCCAGGCGAATCAAGTTTTGTCGCTGGGTGCGCTCAATCCCAATCCAATTGCAGAAGCGGGTAATGGTTTTGGAGTGATGTGCAATCAACTTACCCCTTAGCTGAGTAAACTCGGGCTTCCCAATTAAGTTACGAATCAGAATCACAATCGGTGCAAACATAAGCGGATTCCTTAGCTGTAATTCAATGTAAATTATTGTAACAAGTAAGTTTAAAAATGTAAATTTAACTTGCGATAAATTGTTTCGGGTGTTAATAATCCCTGTGTTATGCAGGAAGTCTCCCCCAAGCGACTTGGAGGAAATGTTTAGAAGACTTGAAAAAGGTCTCCAGCTATATGATTGGGGTCCTTTTTCTCTTCCAGCTCGGAGTAGTTCCTTTGGCAGCTCCGCGACTTAAAACAGAACGACAAGAATAGGCTCACTAAGCAGCAAAGAGCAATATATGGATACTATTCGTCTTTATAAGTCAAGTTTGATTGACATTTTGTAACATTTTAGTTACATTAATTTACATAAATTGCGACAAAGGATTTTGCTGACATGTTTGCCTGCCCTCTATCCAGTTCCATGACTGTCGCCTTGGGCGGAAAACCGATGAATATCCAAGGGAAGACAGCTTTAGTTACTGGCGCATCTCGCGG
>JAKSDM010001449.1 GCA_022360135.1 Pseudanabaenales cyanobacterium
AGCCAAGGCGCTGGCAGGCTGAAACAAATACGGCTTGGGGAAATTCCTCTTGGGCGATCGCCAGGGTTTTGCTATCCACCTGATCCAGCTTGTTAAAGACCAGCAACATCGGGCCTGGAGTCACCGGCATTTTAGAGAGAATGGTCATCACTGAGCGAATCTGGCTTTGCCAGGCAGGGTGGGATAAATCCACCACATGGAGTAGGGCGTCTGCTTCAGTTACCTCCTCTAAAGTAGCGCGGAAGGCGTCCATTAAGGAGGGGGGCAGGTCATGGATAAACCCAACGGTGTCGGTTAATACTAAAGAACGGGGTTGCAAGGTTCCTTGATCGATAACGGTAAGGCGTCGGGTAGTGGGATCGAGGGTGGCAAATAGCTGATCGGCTGCATAGACTTCCGCATTGGTCAGCACATTTAATAGGGTTGATTTGCCAGCATTGGTGTAGCCCATCACCGCAATAGAGGGAACCTCTTGGTAATGGCGTCGATTTCGCAAGCGCGATCGATGGGCTTGGAGCTGATTCACGTCGTGCTGGAGTCGGGCGATCCGGCGCTGAATTGCTCTTCGCTCGGTTTCTAACTTGGTTTCACCCGGGCCTCGGGTGCCAATGCCGCCCCCCAATCGAGACATCGCCAGTCCTCGCCCCATCAGGCGAGGCAGTTGGTATTCTAGTTGGGCCAGCTCCACCTGGAGTTTACCGGCTCCTGTCTGGGCTCGCTGAGCGAAAATATCAAGAATCACTTCTGTGCGGTCTACTACTCGCACACCCACCTGGTTTTCCAGGTTGCGCACTTGAGCTGGGGAAAGATCTCGGTCAAACACCACCAGATTAGCGCCCAAGGTTTGGACAGCCAGGGCGATTTCTTGCACCTTGCCAGACCCAAGCACAGTCTGGGGATGGGGGCGATCGCGCCGTTGATGCAACATCTGGAGAACCTCACCGCCAGCCGTCTCCACCAACCGCCTAAGCTCCATCAGATTATTGTCAAATTGCTGCTTGGACGCGGCCTGAGTTATTAGCCCCACAACCACCACCCGATCATGGTCTGAGGCAACCTTTTGGGCGACAAACTGGCGGCGAAATTCTTCCTCCAGTCCCTCCGTCAGCGCCAGAAAATCCTGCTGGGTCAGCCTCTCTAGACTGAGCGCAGGCGATACCGTCCACTGGGCTTCAGGATGAGGAGATAAATGGCCCAGATAGGTTTCCTTAATGTATCCAGCAGCTCCCCCCCCCCGTCGCTGAAACCCTTCTCCAGAGAGAATTATCACCACTAACGCATCCAGACGCTGGAGGGCCATTGCAGTCAGAACGCCTTTGCTGGGCGGCTCCGCTTTTAGTTGGGTAGTGATGCAGCGAATCCCGCAAAGACGCTCCGCTCCATAACGCGGCAGTTCTAACGGGGGAATCTGAGTTTGACGCGGATCGCCTACGCCTACCCGAATCACATGCCCTCTGCGGTTAAAATAGGCACAGATGGATTGGTTGATTTCCGTACTGATTGCCGCCAACCGTTGAGCAAACTCTGGCGTGGTCAGACAATCGCCAGGAAGACGCTGGTGGTAGAGGCGCTGTAGCTGCTTGAGCTGGCTAGGCTTTAATCCTTGGATGTGACCGTATATTATCTCGATAAGCTCACCTTGGCTGTAATTGTCGGATATCTTTCCCAAGATAGTCATCTCCGTATTCTAGTAGAGACGAATCGAAACGAAAGAATTCGTCAATTAGCCTGATATATCGTTACCATCCTTCACATCATGTGGGCGAACCCCCAC
>JAKSDM010000860.1 GCA_022360135.1 Pseudanabaenales cyanobacterium
AGGATCAACCTCACTTTTGCGGGTGGGCTGGAGGCTCTCTTGAGTTACCTCAGAACAAGCTTCCAAGCATTGACAACACTGGGCTCCATTGACTTCGATCCAGTTTCTCGTTTGATGCCGAAACCCCTGATCACGTTTTTGTCTCACTATAGTTTTAGGCAGCGACAAGAACAGCAGACAGTTAATGTTGAATCTCCCAACAACAACGTCATTGATATAGAAGCCATAGAAGTAAATCGCTGGTTGTAAAGCGAAGACTTAGCACGCCTGGCGGCGCTGACGGTTGATATGGGTCTGGGCGTGCAAACTATAGCGATTCTCTACTTGTGTGGAATACATCTCTGTAAAGGCAGAGTATAGGGTATAGTCAACAAAAATCGCCACTATTAGAACAAAATTGACAAAATCTTCAGCGAGTCTGACGGATTGCTCCTAACTCTTCAAATTGCCTATTCTGCAGCTCAATTTGAATGGATAGGGCGTCGCAAACTAGCTCGCACAACTCAAAGATAAAGGGATTTGCGATTTGATAATAGACACTCACACCTTCTTGTCGACGGCTAACGACGCCAGCCTGAGATAGCACCTTCAGATGTTTTGATACGTTGGCTTGCCCTAGGCCCGTGACTTCGATAATTTCTGTCACGTTTTTAGAGCCAGACTTCAAGGAACACACAATCTGCAACCGACTGACCTCGGACAAAACCTTGAAAAAATCCGCCATTAAACCCAGGGCAGTTGGGGAAAGTTGCGCTATTCCACAGTCTGCCAATTGGGTTATTGTCGATTTTTTTTTCGTGGCTTTGCCAGACATGGCTCAAATTTGAGGAAGTGGACTAATACTGCAACATATGTTTATTATATTACCATGAAGTAGTTAATTTGACCATAGCATCGTAAAGCTGCCGGCAATTAACTCGCTATCGGGAAGACTGCAACAATCAGCCAACCCCAAAATAGGGCGCTGCCAAGGGCATAACTCCACACATCATCTATCCAGGCGGCCACAAAGGCAAGCATTGCCATTATGAGTGGAAACAGCGGCAGTAACAGAAAGAGAAAGCCAAGTTGCGGAAGAAGATAGAGCACTAGGCCAAAGCCGCCTACTAACACAGCGCTTTGGCTCAGCCACCCTAGCGCCCGTTGCCAGAAACCAGCCTGCTGCTGCACAATACCGACTGCTAGAAACCACGGAAGAGACGCCAGCGAAAGTAGGGGCCATAGTTGTAAGCGAGATGGGATCAACCACCACTGGAGCCAGAGGAATTGAGCCATGGCGCCAAAGGCGATCCAAAGCCACAAAAAGAGGATGCCCCCTTGCCTGATAGTTGGCCATGAGGGGTAAGGTAAGCGCAAAAGGAAACCTAACCAGGTGAGTCCCGCCATCAGGAACCAAAGGCCGATCGCGCCGCCAACCATCAATCCACCTAAACTGAGAGGGTTACCTCCCTGACCAACCAACACGAGTGCGCCAGCCGCCACCCAAGGGGCGGCGAATAATCCACCCCACCCTCTGAGTAACGAGATATTAACCTTCCTGGTTCTGTCGGTAGTCCATGCGGCTAAAGTTGGGGCGATCGCCCTCAGTAGCATCAGCCATCCTAGCAAGTGCAAGCCATACCAGAGCATTCGGCGATCCACATAATGGCTTGTAGGCTGCAGGCCAAAGGTTGTATTCAGCCATTCTAGGGCGGCTTGGTGGCTGGCTGGCTGGAAAAGGATGGTAATGTGTTCAGCCTTGGGCACCACCACCAGCGATCGCCCCCGTCCCGCCGCTAGATTTTTCTCGGCGCCTCCCGCTGTCTGCAGCAGCCGCTGAGCATTCTCGACAAAACGTCCTTCCCAACTGCCTGCCTGGAGTTGCAGATTGCGCGGCGCCTCGATTGTAACATCCGCCTCAATCGGGGAAACAGCCACCGTGGCGGCAAACCGATCTGGCTGCTCAATGCCTGCAGCCATTACAACCCCACTCCCCATGGAGTGACCCAGCACGGCGAGGCGATCGGGATCGACTTCCGGTTGCTCTAGCAGGGCGGCGTAGGCTATATCGAAATTCTGCTGCAGGGGTTGCCCCAGGGGAGCGGCATTGGCGCCATGACCATCGAAGTCCCAAAGGATGGTTGCATAGCCTTGATGGGCTAGGGTGTAAGCATACCCCAACATCAGCTGCTTGGATCCGGCAAAGCCATGGGCGATCAGGACGCCTGGCAGCTTTTCGAGGTGGGTTGGGGCAACATACATCATCGGTAATCCATTGCGATCAAGGGAACGGACTACGAGCCCCTCTCGGGCTACCGCCACCCCTATCCAGGCAAATACAATGAACAAAGACGCCACAATCAGCAGCCCTAAACGCTGACGAGTCATATTGCCTGGTCCCCCAGCAGATTTGCTTTAGCCACCCTTCCCTTGGCTATTGTCTAATAGGCTGCTTAAAAGGTCTAATATCCTGACAAACCCCTTATATTTGGAAACTTGGCGCACTACCCGTTGTACTTGGAGGAGTTCTGTCCAGAAAAGTCTGAAGTAAGGTTTTGAGATTCCGAATGTCGTCATTATTAGGGGAAATCTCTAGCGAGTGGGAAAAATCAGCTAACGCCGCCTGCCAACTTTGCATGGCTTGCTTTTGATCTCCCAACTTTGCCTGTAAGAAGCCCAGCCTATGAAGCACTCTACCTTTGCTGTTGTAAACTTGGGATAATTTGGAAGCATAGTGGAGAATTTTGTCAAACATATCAATGGCGTATTTATAATCTTCTTCAGCTTCATCGTAAGCCGCTAATTCCTCTTTTAAGAGCCCAAGTCTGTGGAGTATAGTTCCTAAATAATTGAGGA
>JAKSDM010000721.1 GCA_022360135.1 Pseudanabaenales cyanobacterium
GTTCCGTCATCATAGATGATGGTTACATCTGTTCCACTTGGGATATCAGCATTTGTTCCAAATGTTCCAGATGGATCCAGACTAGTTGCCAGATTAGGCGCGATCGGTTCTATCCCTACGGTGGCGATAAAACCGCTGCTGTTAGAGTTATCAAGGGTGTTGGTATAGAGAACTGGGGCCGGATCAAACTCATCAGTCGTCGTGGCGGGGTTACCATCACTGGGGGGTAGGCCAGCAGGGATATCCGAGGAAGACAGATTGGTAAAGTCGTCGTTGACGGTGTTGAAGAAAGCCCCGGGCTGACCGTCAGGACCATTCAGCAGGCCAGTGGCGTCTGCTGGTGGCGTGATGGCGTCGTCCGGCGTTACCACGTTGGGTTCACCGTCAGTTCCTTCACCAGTATTGTCGTTGCCGCCATCGACAGTAGTTAGGTCGTCGATGTCGCCATCGTTATTATCATCGGATTCCGGCGGAACACCAAGGTCAGAGGCGGGATCGTAGCCGCCGTCAGGATCAACGGATGTGCCAAAAGTTGCGCCATCTGGGAAGTTGTTGGGGTTGGCGTCACCAGATTCGTCGTAGATGATGGCGGGAACTGTAGCTGGGTCACCATCCGTTGCATCGGGATCGCCAACAGTTTGACCAAAGACCTGAGCCAAGTTTTCAATCGTGTAATTGGCTGTATTATCAGTGACGGTGACAGTAAATTGCAGACCGTTGACCGTTACCCCCTGAGCCAGGGCGCCATTGTAGATGAAACCAATGCGGGTGACGCCAGTGGGGTCAGAAGGCAGTGGGCCGGATGTCCAGTTGGCGGCTGTTGCTGCTGTAGTTGTGGGAGTGGTGGTATAGACAACTTCCCAACCCGTAGGCAGAGATACGCTGACCCCTTTTAGCTCAGTATCAGCGGGAATAGCGTCAGATACCAGAATACGCTGAGCGGTACCGCCATCCAGATTGATTGGAGTGCCTTCCAAGGCAGCGGGCTGATACTGTCCGGTGGGGTCGGTGTCTTCAACTTTCAATCCCAGTTCATAGGTGATTTCATCGTTCTGTGGATTCGTATCACCCTTGTCATCAAGACCCACAGCAGTCTTCAATACTTCAGCCAGGGCTAAGGGACGCACAGAAGCGGCGAAGGGCACTTCTTGAGTCGCTGAAGCCTCACGCTCATTTTCTGGATTATCACTATCGTCGTTGGGGTCAGGATCAACTGTGCGAATATCCTGAGCTGCTTGATCGTTGGCAGCGCCTTCGGGGGGATTAGTATCATCCTGGTTTTGGCTGAGGGCGCTGTTGTCGTTAGGACCCGTGTCACCCAGTTGCACCTTAACAGGCTGCCCCGAAGTGACTCCGCTGGTGGGAACAGTACCAATAACCCGGACGGTGATGCTTTGATCAGGACTAACTAGACCCAGCGACAAATCGCCCTCAACCTGCGCCCCATTTGCTGTCACAGTAGTAGGCGCTCCACCCCCTGGATCAAGGATTTGAACTTCAGTGGGGGTAAAGTTAGTCGGCGTGACACCATTTTCATCGGGAATAAAGATATCGGTGGGATAGTTACCGACGTTGGTGATTTCAAAGTCGAAGTAGACGGTGTCGCCAGCTTCCACACTGCCGCCGTCAACATCGGTGATGCCAGCAGGAACGACGGTTAAACCAGGCACCTCTCCTACATCAATAGTGACGGTATTGGAGGTGGTGTTAATGGTGTTGTTGTCTTCATCTTGGTAGGTGGCGGTGGCAGTGTTGCTGATAATTTCTCCCGCAGCGGTGCCGTCAGCTAGCACTGCATTGACCATTTGGAGGGTTCCGCCCACAGCAAGTGCTGTTGCAATAAGCGGGCGGTAGAGTTTCCAGCCATTTGCTTTGTGTAGTTTGGGTCTTCTCATAGGTCTAAGAGATTGTCGAGTTTGCTTGTGTCAAAGGGTTATCTTGCCAGGACTAGTGCTAACTGCAACTAGATGTTTACGTCAGGAATTTTCCACCATAAAGTCGCGCAGAGTTGATCAAAACCTGCACGATTTTGAATAGTGTTAACAAGGAAATAATCAGCCAAAACGGACTCTTTGAAGGATTGAGTGGGATATCACCATTAAGAGTTAACTTAGGTTCTTGAGGTAGAAACTAATCAATCTCTGTCTCGCCGAATTAACATGTCTAATTTGTTGAAATATTGACATGATAAACATCGATTTTTCCGGGATATATTTCTCTGAAAAAATACCGAAATTTGTTGGGGCAATCGGCTTTTTACTAGAGATATTACGTAGAAGTTCATTCTTAGAATGATTGCAGGGGGGTGCGCTCCTATAAATTTATTATGGACAAATAGAATACAAAATAACCTACGGCAAATAGCTAAATTTTACTTCCTAATACGCTTACGAGGATTTTTCACTGTAATACTACTTAGGATTAAGGGAAAGATCTCCTTTCCCTTAAAGAACCCTTAAGCTCTTTTAATAAAAAGCTTAAAAGAGCTTTTACCAGAAGAATTGGAGGAATTATCCGCGAATTCTTGAGGACAACAAATGTATTAATTTTTACTCATAAAATCTATAAATAGGATGACTCAGCATCTTAATCAGATCAGATTGACTGATGAAAATTTGATTCTCTCAGGAGAGATTTAATCAAAAAATAGGCTGATTTTAGCAGAGTATACTGTTACTTATTTTGATTAAGATCGCTAATCTGATAGCGCTCTACTTAAAAATACTGTCTTGCGAATAGAATGATGTGATTGACGAATGCGAATCAATACCGTTTGGATAAGCCTGATAATTTGCTCGTAGAGACGTTGCATGCAACATCTCTACGTATCGTTGGGACTTTCAAAAAATGTTAACTGAACAGCATTGCGATGCAAACACTTATTCAGGAATAGAAATCGCTCTCAATGAAACAATAATTAAAGAGACGTTGTCATGCAACGTCTCTTTAAGGGAATATGGATGAGCACTCAAGAGAGATTGTCTTGGGACACAAACTAGATGCGTATCAGTTCATTAGGTAGAGGGCTAAAAAACTCATCTATGTTCTGAGCAGAGCGTTTGCTTACCCACAAAACTCAGATCGGTCACCAAAACTGGAACTGTTGGCAGAGATTTGTCTTCGGCAAACTCACGCGAGATGATAGGCGCATAAAGCTGCTGTATCAATGCGATCGCCCGAGAACTATTCCCCTCCAGCACAATCCGATCGGGGTTGAATATATCGTATACGACTGATCCTGACCGCAGAAACTCTAGATGATTGACCACATCAAAATCCACCATATTGAGCGTGGTGTCGGCGCTGACACCAGCAGGAGCCAGAGCTTGTTGGCGCTCGGCAATACCATCCAGCACCATCATCCGCATCCGGTCGCCTGAACCAATGGGCGTAGTCGACTTATTGACAATCACTTTGTAGTCCCCCTTCAAGTGAGTCCCAATCCTCCAGGCAATGATCTCCACATGGCGTGTGTCACTTTCAGTTGTGGGTTTGTGAGGCGTATCCGCTGTAATAAACAAGATGTCTCCATGGGCGATCCCCGTCGCCAAATCCAGGGTAAATTTAATGCGTTGGGCGGCGATCGCCGCCTGCATCAGCTCAGATAGTCCTGGCTCAAAAATAGGAGACTGTCCAGCCCGCATTAGCTTCACTGTCTCCTCATTGTTGTCCACACAGATAACTTCGTGACCAATGTGCGCCAGACAAACGCCCGTAACTAGGCCCATATATCCGGCGCCAATGACACAAACACGCATAGAATTAAGCTCCTGAAAGTTTCTTGGTTAGTGGCTGGCGATGAGTGAGGGTGAGTCAGGCTCCTTCGTTCATAATTCAGAACCCATGACTTTCTTCGCCTAACAACTGACTACCTGATTCTGGCGAGCGAACTCAGCTATGGCGACAGGAAGGAACTTTAGTCCGGGTATAGAAGTTACCCAAACAAATAATTTTCCAGTTAGCTTGCATCAACCGACCAATCAGATTTCAATATCAATGGTTAGGCTTAGAATACCCATAACAGCTTGAACGTCAACACTATCAAC
>JAKSDM010000207.1 GCA_022360135.1 Pseudanabaenales cyanobacterium
CCATGATCTTAAGGATAATCAAAATTTCCGACTCCGGGAAAGTGATCTACTGCCTCCCCTGCCTCCCCTGCTCTTTACCTACTCAACTTTTCCCCTTGCTCCTCAATCGAAGAGGGACATCGTAGAGTATGATGGTTCACCTATTAAGTATAGATAGAGAAACTCTATGACTCAGCAATTCCGCATCACTCTGCTGCCTGGCGATGGCATTGGGCCTGAAATTATGGCGATCGCAGTGGATGTGCTGCAGCGGATTGGTCAACGATTCGATTTGCAGTTTGAGTTTCAGGAAGCGTTGATTGGGGGTGTCGCCATCGATCAGGCAGGGGTTCCTTTGCCAGATCAGACTTTGGAGGCTTGCCGCCAGAGTGATGCTGTGCTGCTGGCGGCGATTGGCGGCTATAAGTGGGATTCTTTGCCCCGACAGCTGCGTCCGGAGACAGGATTATTAGGATTGAGAGCGGGGTTGGGCTTGTTCGCTAACCTGCGTCCGGCCACCATCCTGCCCCAGCTGGTGGACGCCTCCTCCCTGAAGCGGGAGGTGGTCGACGGGGTGGATATTATGGTAGTGCGGGAACTGACCGGGGGGGTTTATTTTGGTCAGCCGAAGGGAATTTTCGCCACTGAATCTGGCCAGAAGCGGGGGGTCAATACTATGGCCTATCAGGCTTCGGAGATTGATCGGATTGGCCGGGTGGGGTTTGAAACGGCTCAGAAGCGCAGGGGTAAACTTTGCTCTGTGGACAAGGCGAATGTGCTGGAAGTGTCGCAGCTCTGGCGCGATCGCATCACCGCCCTAGCCGCAGACTATCCTGAGATTGAGCTGTCTCACCTCTATGTCGATAACGCCGCTATGCAGCTTTTGCGCTGGCCAAAGCAATTTGACACCATCGTTACCGGCAATTTGTTCGGCGATATTCTTTCCGACGCCGCCGCCATGTTAACCGGCAGTATTGGCATGTTGCCTTCGGCCAGCCTAGGCGAGAAGGGGCCGGGTATATTTGAGCCGGTGCATGGATCGGCGCCCGATATTGCCGGACAAGACAAAGCCAATCCCCTGGCTCAAGTGCTGAGCGCAGCGATGATGTTGCGCTATGGCTTAGACCAACCGGCGGCGGCAGAGCAACTTGAGCAAGCGGTTTTACAAGTGCTCGATCAGGGTTATCGCACGTCAGATATTATGTCTGAGGGGATGATCCAGGTTGGCTGTCAGGCCATGGGAGCAGCTCTGCTCAAAACCCTAGATCAAGAAAATTAAGAAAGGCTGCGAATTTGCCGGAATTCTATAGATGCATTACAGTCAAGCTAAAGAGTGGAGTTAATTGTCGTGCAAGGTTCGCAACAGCTTCGGAATACTGGAGGGCTGCCGCCCATTCCGCCTGACTTTACAGGACCTTTGCCCGATCCGGCGCTGCTGAAAGCCGCCCGTCATATCTATCGCACCTACTACGAAGTTCATCCCGAAGAGATGCAGCGCCCCATCGGGGTCGCCATTAGCCGCACCACGCGTCGAGGCAAGTTAATCTTTAACAATAAACCCATTCTGCTGCCCCACGAAAGTTTTATCCCCCTCACTCAGATAGAGCCCGGACTGCATTAGGAAACAGCGTAAATCAGTGCAAA
>JAKSDM010000149.1 GCA_022360135.1 Pseudanabaenales cyanobacterium
GACTTCTCTTAACTCAGCTATATGTCTAGGGATAGAAGGCGGGCGGGGCGGTAACTCAATCATGGAATATTTGGGTTTTGGCTGGTTAAGTGAGGCGATCAGTTCCTGCATCCAATCCTTAATGATAATTGCTTTCTGGAAAACTTGTTTAGGCAGGTGTTTGGCGGATGATTCTGGCGGAGCGGCGGCTGAGTGAGGCAATTCAGCGGCCTTTGATTCTTCGGGTGTGGATTCCTCAACAGATTCCTCAATATTAGAAAGATTAGAAAGTTCGACAGCACCCCTAGGCTCCGACAAAACGGCTGCAGGTTCCGATGCGATAGACTCTCCAGAGGTGTCCATCGCCTCCCGCATCCCTATCGTTCTATCGGGGGCGTCTTGCCCAAGACTAGGGCATACCGCTGCATCCACTAGAGTTGGCGCGATCATCACCTCGGGCAAGTCTGTTGTCTCTGGCGTTACGGCCTCATCAGACGGCTCCTTTTCGAGGCTGGCTGCAACCGCCGCCTGCACCCTTCTATCTCGCGGCGTATCCTCGACAAATTCGTACTCATATCTCCGCTTCAACTTGCGTTGGCGAATAGATCTAGATCTAGCAAGCCGACTTAATCGGTTCTCAGACGAGTCGCTGAACCCATCTTGAAACAACTGCTTGAGGCTGGTGACCAACGCTGGAATAGCCTTCAGCCATGACCCACGCCGCAGTTTTGTTTTTATCTGAGCGAAAGTTTGTGTCGTTGACTCAGTAAAGGATTCAACCGAGACAGGGGTTTGTAAATCCGTCGGGGTGAGCGATCGCCTGAGCCTCAACATCTGCCATCCCAGCCACCCTAATAGGGCCACACAGGCGACCTGGCTTAATAAAACTGCTCCGGTAATCTGCCCTGCACAGCACCAAAGCACCAACGCATAGAACAAGCCTACTCCACTCCAAAGAAAGTCATTCTTGCGATGAACCTCTGGAAAGAAGAAGGCTGCCATATATAGCGCAAAACTGCCAAGGCCAACCGCCAGCGCTAGGATGTATGCAAGCATCTCGCAGAAGCCCCCACCGAAACTGAGTGATTTAGTACTCCTATTTTGCTAGAGATTTGACGATTCAGTCATACAGCTCTATCGATTAGAGTTCCGCTAAAGCAGTCGGGAGTTAGGCATGAAGGGTAGACGGTATAGGGTAGACGGCATATAGGAGAGAAACGCTGTGCATCAATATCGACAGACTTAACTTTTCTCTATATTCCCCCACCTACTGCCTATCCTATTCTCTCTTCCCTCTTCCCTACCTATGCCGCTCCCGAATTATGACTGAAGAGAACCAGAATCGTCTTGAGAATCAGCTTCAAATCATACACCAGACTCCAGTTCTGCTGATACTTCAGGTCTAGTTGAATCACATCTTCGAACTTCTTAATATTTGAGCGCCCATTCACCTGCCACTCACCCGTCATCCCTGGCTTAACGTCCAACCGCCGCCACTCAGGGACTTCGTACTGTTCCAATTCGTCTGGGGTGGGGGGACGGGTTCCGACCAAACTCATTTCTCCTCTAAGCACATTCCAGAATTGGGGGAATTCATCTAGGCTGGTACGGCGCAAAAAATGACCTATGCCAGTAATGCGAGGGTCCTTCTCGTTTTTGAATAGGGGGCCATCGAGTTCATTCTCAACCTGCTTTTTAAGTAATTCTGCATTGACCACCATTGATCGAAACTTCCAGATGCGGAATCGGGTGCCCATCCAGGAACAGCGAATTTGGCTGAAGAGAATGGGACCGCCATCATCCAACTTGATCGCGATCGCAATCGGGACGAATAATATTCCTGTCATTCCCAACCCGATGATCGCGCCCACAATGTCGATTAATCGTTTAGTTCGTGACCTAACCGAGGGATGAGTAGTCAGCAACTGCTCCTTCACCTTAGAGACAGCCTGTTGCGCAGGCAGCGCTAAACCTTGCTCAATCACAAAAACCTTATCGAGTTCGGTCATCGATAGAGCCATCATCACCTGCGCCGGAACATCTCTCAGCACCATCTCGGCTCCATGCTCTCGGCTAATCTTGTGGCAAATAACTAGAGCGCCGACACCACTGCTGTCAATGAAGGTCGTGTCGCTGAAGTCAAGTACAGTCCGGATCAGCTCAGAGTGTTCTTGATAAACTCTCTGACAGGCTTGCTTGAAAGCAACCGCTTCTAAAACTGTGAAAGACACAGGTAGACGGATCACACAAATTTGACCCTGCACATCTGGTTCACACATTGTCGGCTTAGATACTTTAACCATTATGGATATTAATTAAGCAAGCTGTCGGCCAAAAAAATCAGAAAACCTTCCTAGATTTCCCAGAGACATTAACAACGTCTTGCCTGTAATTAAAGATGTTCCCACTACAGGATATATCGGATGAGTTGTCGGAGATTTATCTAGAGAGGACTTGGAGAGATGCAACTAAGCAGCCCATACTCCTTTTAGTTAACTAAATAAAACTTCTTAAAAAAAAGGACTGGGGCCGGAAAGCGACGCCAGTCTTAACGTAGCGATTATTAATGTGAAGGAGTGTTAGCTCCTGGCAAACTATTCCAAGACACTTTCTGTCAAGCCATTGGGCTTGACTGCAGTAAGCTGAGGCGCTGTCAGTATACGAGAATAAAGTAAGGATGGTTTCTGAGCCAACAAGGGCAAATTATTTTGAACTTGATTAGCAACTGCCACAGTTTTAGCATCATAAGTTTGGGTCGCCAGCTTAGGATAAACTCCAATCCCAATGATCGGAACGAGTAGGCAAACCGCGATAAAAGCCTCCCGTGGCCTGATATCAATTGAACCAGAAGCCGTCGCCAATTCTCCAATGGGAGCGCCATAGAAAATGCGTCGCAGCATAGAAAGCAGATAGATCGGCGAGAGAATGACCCCGCCAGCCGCCAGAATCACAATCCCGGACTTAAACAAAACGCTATAAGCATTGCTGGTGGTCATTCCCAAGAAGACTGTAAGCTCCCCTACAAAACCGCTCATTCCAGGCAAAGCCAGAGAAGCTAAAGCGCCTGCTGTAAATAGGGCGAACACAACTGGCATGGTGCGAGCTAGACCGCCCATCTGATCCATCGCTAAGGTATGGGTGCGCTCATAGGTAACGCCAGAAAGGAAGAACAACACAGCTGCAATCAATCCGTGGGAAATCATCTGCAGAATCGCTCCACTCATGCCTAAGGTCGTAAAGGCGGCCAAACCCAGCAGAACAAACCCCATATGGGCAATGGAAGAGTAGGCCATGCGACGCTTCAAATTGTCCTGGGCAAAGGCCGTAAGCGATGCATAGAGAATGTTGATCACCCCCAGAGCAGCGAGGATAGGCCCGAAGTAGACGTGGGCGTCTGGCAGCATCTCAATATTCATCCGGATCAGCCCATATCCCGCCATCTTCAACAACACACCCGCTAAGATCATGGAGATGGGGGCAGGCGCTTCACTATGAGCATCGGGAAGCCAAGTATGGAAAGGAAAGATCGGGAGCTTCACGCCAAAAGCGATGAGGAAGGCGATGTAAGCCAAAACCTGAAACGGTAAGGAGTAGGTCTTAAGGCCAAGCTCACTCAAACTAAAGGTGACTGTATCGCCATAGAAAGCCATCGCTAGGGCTGCAACCAGAATGAATACAGACCCGATTGCCGTATAGAGAATAAATTTTGTCGCCGCGTAGATGCGTTTCTGTCCCCCCCAGATAGAAATCAAGAGATAAACCGGGACCAACTCAAGCTCCCACATCAGGAAGAAAAGCAAGATATCCTGAGCCAGGAAAACCCCGACTTGGGCGCTGTACATCAATAACAATAGGCTAAAGTACAGTCGGGGTTTATGGGTCACTCGCCAAGAAGCCAGGATAGCCAAGGTGGTCACCAAACCGCTCAAGATGACCAACGGTGCTGAAAGGCCATCAGCTGCTACTGACCAGTTCAAACCAAGCTGAGGCACCCAGGGATAGATTTCAGACAGCTGCAGTCCCGAATGGTGCAGATCGTATTGAACTCCAAAGGTATAGAGAATTAGGACAAACTCTATAAGACCTATCCCAAGAGAATATAAACGTACTACTTTGCCATTGTGATTTGGCAATATCGGAATCGGCAAGGCTGCCAAGATCGGAAACAGAATCAGGGTAGTCAGCCATGGAAATTGTTCACTAATCATCACGCTTCACACAAGGTCCATAAACAGAAGCACATCTGAGAGTCCGGTTTATGAAGTTGTCTAGCTGGAGGCAAGGGAAACATCTAGGGAGGAAGTCTCCAAGCAAGAGGTAAGCAGATGTTTTTCCAATAACCCAATTTAGTGACAAGGTCGGAGAAATCCAGTGCTCGACGCTTATACCCCAAAGTGCTCTGACTAGGCAAACTAACCGGAGGACATTGCCAATTAGGAATAAATACCTAAATCTCAACGTCCTCCATCAAGTATACAAAACTTAATCAAGTTTTGATAAGGTAAAATTTCGTAAAAATTCTCAAATTTTCATTCGAATCAAGAATTAATTTAGTCGAGATTTTTCCTTGACAAAAGCAATATTTTGTGAATTAGGGGTGTGGAGCAAAGCTAGGAAGCCTTGCCAATATATCCAGTTGCAGGATTTGGTAATGACGGCTAAAGAAGCGCTTCTTCCAGAATTAGAAGATGCTGCTGAGTCGCTAATTGCAGAGGTTTTGGATTTCTTGAGATATCTCAAGTTAAGGCGGCTAGAAGATGAGGCTGATATAGCTAATGCTCGGGCTGCGCTGACTGAGATAGAAACTGAGGAAACTATCAGTTGGGATACCTTAAAGATTTATCAGTAAGCGACTTATCACTCCAGAACAGACGTGAGATCGCAACCCTCAATTGCCTGAGTCAGTTCGGCTAATGTATTGCTCAATAGCTCTAGCTGCGCTTCGTGCTGAGCGGATGGAGCAGGTTCAGGCGGCGTGATTTTTTCTTGAATGACTTGATTCGCAGCGGTTTCGTAAGTTTCGAGGGCGGCTAAGGCGGCTTCGCTAAAGTGTCGAAGGTAGGTTTGGGCGGTGCTTAGGCTGATCTGTTTTGACTGGGTTGGGTTGGGTTGAGGGGCTTTGGAGGTGCGCTTGCCACCGGCTTGGTTAACAAGATAGCTGGTGCTGCCTAGGACGGCAGCCCCCATTGGGCCACCCAGCACCCAGCCGAGACCAGTGGCGATCGCAACTGGCGCTACTTCCTCATTAGATCTGCGAGTCGTTTCACTATCTGAATCGGATGCTGCTGCAGTCTGGGGCTCCCCCAATGGCGTCTCTAATGCAACCCACAGATCGACTGGACGGGGGCGCTCAAAAAAGTCACACGCTTTGTATACCCAGTCTACAACCGCCTGGCGTTTCTCCCGCCAGGCGGGTTTTAGGATTTGATCGAGCCAGTGAGAAGCCTGATTGGCTTGTAGGGCGTTAGCGAGGCTGTCCTGGAATTGTGGCAATAGATTAGGCGTACTGAGCCATTGGCGCAGATCAATCACACTAGTGCGAAACCCCTGCTGAATCAGCTGTTGGGCTTCTTGTAGAATCTCAACGCAGCGTAAATCTTCAGCGGAGGGCGCAGAGTCTAACGTTTGGATCTGGATTTTGAGCGTTGATTGCACCTGGGTTGCGAGTACCATCAGCCTTGGAAGTCGCTGGAGGGCAAGGCGGGGGCGTTGGGTCTGTACAATGGTTTGCAAGGCGGACTCTAATGCGGATAGACCAGTCTGGGTGGCAGCGGCCATATCCCCCTTGAGACGAGCCCGCAAGGCCGGTAGGGCGTCAACCGGGTAGAGGTTACTGACGCCGTCTGGTAGATCTGCACGAAAACTCTCGGCCAAGAAGCGCAGCCGGTATGAAACCTGTTTGCGGTCGTCCGGCTCCATCAGGTTCAGGAAATTAACCACGAACAGGACGGTGTTGATGCCGCGATCGAGCAGCCAGTCGCGCAGGTGCTCACGCTCGGCCAGGGCCATCAGTTTGCGGGCGTCGAGGAGCTGAATCACCAGATCGGCTTCCAGTAACTTGGCTTGCACCTGATCGTTTTGGGCCTCTAGATCGTCAGTCCCGGGCAAGTCCATCAGTTCAACCCCAGTTTGCAAAAAAGGGTGGGGGCACTGCACTTCGACTTCAATCACGTCTTCGCGCATGCGGCGCTGCTGGTCGAGGATGGCATACTGCTTGAGCAGATCGGAGCCGGGAGCTTCTACGATGGAGCCATCGGTCAGGGTAATCCGACTGTGAAGATTGGGGCCATATTTGACGGTAATTGCGGCTCCCGTCGTGGGGACGAGATCAATAGGTAGTGTTTTTTCGCCTAGCAGGGCATTGAGCAACGTCGATTTGCCGTAGTTAAACGGACCGAAAACTGTGATGCGCAACGTGGGACGGGCGATCAGATTACACAGATTTAAGACACCCTGCTTGATTGCATCGTATTTTTGGGCGTTCAATAGCCCGACTGCTTTTTGTAGGGTGCTGATCAGAGCGGTTAGGCGATCGGGGTCCATTTTGGATTTTGGATTTTGGATTTTGGACAGGGTTAGTGGGGGTGATCTGTCGTTAATAAATATTGGTAGGCGGATTCTAGCTGCTGGCAGGCGGCAGTAATCTCGGCTTTGGCGGTTTGTAGGCGAGCAATTTCAGCATCGCGGTTGATTTCTGACGATTCTTTTTGTTTGACCAGATTGTCGAGTTCGGCTTTGCGACTGGAAATGTCCTGGTCGATACGTTCGATCACGGTTTCCTCGTATTTATCAAAGCAGTCTTGAATGGCGTCGTAGATGGGCTGCCACTGCTCATCCGCTAGTTTAGGCAGGTGTTTGACCAGTTCTTTTTTCATAGCTTTGGTCAGTTCTTGACGGGCTTGATCAAGCTGGAAGGCCCCAAAGCCAAGGCCCAAGAGGGCAAACGTCAGTGGGCCAAGCACAATACCAAACAGGCTGGAGGCTATCAGGGCGACACTGCTGACGGTGAGAAAATTAAGCAGAATGCTTTGCCAGTCAAACCCAGTGGCGGCCAGGGCGATGCCTGCGACGTTGCCTGAGGCGAGGGAAATCAGACCCATGGCCCATTTGGCCCAGCTGGGGGAGTTGTCATCCCCAAGGTCGTTAGGCAAGCCAATATGCGTTTTACCACCCGTAAGCTTTTCGGTCATGCGGTCGGTAATCTTGGTATAAGATGCGCCATACTGAGCTGCGTTCTTAGACAGTTGCTCAAAGGCGCTGTCCATTTCTTGCTCTGCAGTGCGCGACCAAGCGTAGAACTTATCGTTGACATATTGTTCAAAAGCTTGTTTAAGCTGAGCATTGAACGCACTCCGACCACTATCTTTCAAGAAATCGCCAAAGCGAATGTCGGGTTGGTAGCGGAGAAAATCTTGCTCAAAGGTGTTTTCAAGATTGAGCACGTAGGAACGGAACGAATTGGCGATGGCTTGGGATCTGCGATCGCGCAGAGAACGAATATCATCACGAAACTGATCCCGAATGTTACTGAGCTGATCGAACTCTGGCTTGACTGACACGATCCGTTGCTTCAGTTCGTCCACATCCTGCCCTAGGAGGGGTATCCGTCGATCGATCGCTTCACCGAAGCGGTTTTTGGCCTGACGACCCAGGGTGCGGGCCTGACGTAACTCAGCAATGGCGCGTTCTTGGGTCAAGAACGTGTTGAGGGCGGCGATAAACTGTGGAAATCCGGCCCCTTCTAAGGGAGTATCGGGATTTTGAACGCGCTGCCGCAGCACATTAAGGGCGGAAATGGCAAATACTCGCTCGTCGTACCAGTCTTGACCATCAATCAGGCAGTAGTCGGTGAGATGGCTTTTGAAAAGCAGGTGTAGTTTAGCTTCTGCTTCTGCTAATTCTTCGATATCGTCGGGATCGATTAAACTGGCTTTGACTTGATCCCAGGCATTGATTAAGAAAAAGACCGATAGGCCGCGATCTTTGATGTAGTTTTCAAGATAGCGGCGTTCAGCTAGAGTACAGGGCTGGGTTGCTCGCAGCACAAATAAAATGGCGTGGCAGTTGTTGATGTATCCCAGGGATAGTTCATTTCGAGCTTCGGTATCGTTAAGACCGGGGCTATCAACAATTTCAACTCCCTTTTCTAAGAGGGGCAGGGGATATTCGACCACAGCGTGACTAACCTCAGGAAAGGCCAGTTCTTGATTGGCTTCTAGCTGTTTGGCCTCAGCTGGGTCAATGGTGTAGCGCTGCTTAAATTCTTTAAAATCGATGGTATTTGGAGCGCGGTCATTGACAAAATGGATGGTGACCTTTTTCTCAGGACCATAGCGCAAAACAGTGAGCAAGGCGGTACAGGGATTGACGTCGCTTGGCAACAGGTTCTCCCCAATCAACGCATTGAGAAAGGTACTTTTACCCCGTTTCATATCCCCTAGAACCAGCAGCCGGAACACCCCCTGACGCAGATTTTTGCTGGCTGTTTCCATGTCTTCGATGGTTTGGTCTAAGCCCAATTCGCCTGATTTTTGGGCGCTGTCTTTCTCCGTGTTGATAAGAATTTCAACCAAATCAGATAGAGTATCGGCCATCTGGTATCGAACCTTGGCAACGCGATCAAGATCGCTAAAAAAATCAGTCGCTTGCATCGTAGGCATTTTTTGGAAACTCCTTTAATGTATAAAGGGCTACTCATTGCGATCGCCGTCTAAAAAGAACTTGTAACCGACCCAGCCAATCCCAAAGATGAGGATTGCGGTAGCCAGCCAAGTCGCCAGACGCACCATCACGATTACAGCGATAACCATTAAGCAAAACTTGCCGATTTCAGGAAGTCGTTTATACCAAGGCCGTTTTTTGCTTAGAGGCTCTTCATGTTTGGAGGTGGGGTGAACCGGAGTAGACTCTAACTCCGCCTCAAGCTCGCGCATCCGAATTTGAATCTCACGCTCCCGGAGGGATTCTTCTCGGCTACGAAGTTCTTCTTCTTTGGAATCGTGATGAGGATTCATGGATGGGAAAAAACTGTAAATACCTTGCTATTACAGGCGCGTTTTCAGAATTCCCTCAATTATATTGAGATAGTTCAGAAATGGATGAGTGAATGAGTCATATTCTGTCACCCCATCACCTCATTACCCTTTACCCATCTACCCTTCACAGATCGTCCCCACTGCTCCCTGGAAATCAATACTCAGCGGCATTGCCTGTGCTTGTACGTCACTCTCAGCCCAGGTTGTCACCATGGCGTTCGCGATCGCGTCTGCGTCCTCCCGGTCAGCAAGGGCTAATAGGGTTGGCCCGGCGCCGCTGATCACAATGCCATAGGCGCCAGACTGGATGGCGGCGGC
>JAKSDM010000113.1 GCA_022360135.1 Pseudanabaenales cyanobacterium
GATCTCTCGGTTGTTCCCCACATGAATTTGTCAGTTGTTGGACTTGGCCTGGCGCCAGAAGCAGACTCTTCCCTGGCTGCATGGTTCAAGCGTGTGAGTGGGCGCTCAAGCGTCGCCCCAACCTTGCAAGAAGCAAACAAATCATTGGTTGACCTAGAGCAGTTTTCACATCTACTTCAGCAGGGCCGCTTCAAACGGAAGTATAGTGACCATCGTCTGGAGTGGATGATTCGGATGGGCGGGATCCAAGTCATACTTGATGGCATTGAGCAAGACAACATCCGATTCAATTGTGAATTATCTTGACTTGTATTAACCCAGCTCTACTGGCGTGTCGCAGATAACGCCAATGGCGGCAGGGACAGCGTGCAAGACCTTTGGGCGGCGCTAGACCGCCGAGGTGAACCAGCCTCAACATCTCGCCAAGGTTATGGCGCCCTGGGCATTAGGTGTATGCACTCGACAGAATTCAGTCGGGCTCAAGCAATAAACGAGCGTTAGCAAGCAGGTAAACTGTTGTATCGGCTGCCGTAACTGTTAGATAGCGGTCCAGATCCGTCACCACGACCGATCGCGCCAGTCTTCATTAATCTTTATTGAGGAGTACAGGATTTTTGTTATTTAGTCTCGGATAGTTGATAGTTTTAACTTGAACATTAGATTGCATAGAGATCTAGCTCCTCCAGCAGACCCTGCATGGAATTAGTTTGAGTAGGAGCAATGGTTCTCATGCATAGCTGTTTTTGTTGAAATCATCTCCTTAGGACTCAACGAGTTGAGATTAGAAATCAACGGGTTGAGATTAGAAATCAACTGATTGAAATTGGGCAACTGTGATCATCTCTATCTCTACAATCTATTTGGAAAAAAGTTTGAAATGTTTACTTATCAAGATCCAACTGGCTCTGGATTGCTTGAGAGCCACGGTGCAATCGACTTCTATCGATCAACTGTTGATGGCTTCTACCGGCGCGCCGCCCTGCGTCCTAATTCAGCATTCACCTTACTCGAAGCCTTCGTTGACATTACTCCAGAGCAAGGGTTGGAAGTCGCCACTGTGCCATGGTTGGCCTTTCCCAGGCTAGCTAATCAACCGCTTGATGTGATTGATGCGGATCGGTTTCGGCTGCAGGAAGAATATGCTGAATGGCA
>JAKSDM010001117.1 GCA_022360135.1 Pseudanabaenales cyanobacterium
ATGGGCGTCAATTTAACAAACTTTGTGCGTTTGAAAGAGGTATTGAGTTGTGACAGTCGCAAATTATGGCGTCTCAGAACCAGGTAACCCTAACTGGTTATTTGGCAATGCTCGCCTACTGAATTTATCGGGTCAGTTACTCGGGGCCCACCTTGCCCATGCCGGTCTGATTCTTTTTTGGGCGGGCGCCATCACAATTTCAGAGGTGGGTCGATATATCCCCGATCAACCCATGAGTGACCAGGGTATTCTCCTATTGGCGCACCTGGCGTCTTTAGGTTGGGGGGTTGGACCGGGTGGGGTCGTTGTTGATACTTCACCCTATTTCATTATTGGGGTGCTGCACCTTGTGGCGTCGGCGGTATTGGCGGCAGGCGGCCTTTATCATACCTTTGTGGGACCTGGAAAGTTAAGCGATGGCCAGGGTCGTGTCGCAAAATTTCATTATGACTGGAGCGATCCCAAGAAACTGAGTTTTATCCTGGGGCATCATCTGATTTTCTTGGGGGTGGGAGCGCTGCTGTTTGCCGCCAAAGCGATGTACTTTGGCGGCATTTATGATCCGGCGGTGGAAGATGTGCGCCTGATTAGCGCTCCTAATCTCAATCCAGTGACAATTTTCGGCTATTTATTCGGCATCGTGGATGGCGCCTGGAGTGGTCAGGGCATGGCGGCTGTTGATAATCTGGAGGATGTCATAGGCGGCCACCTATTGATTGGGTTTCTGGAAATTGCTGGGGGGGTGTGGCACATCATCTCAACTCCCTTTGGCTGGGCCAGAAAGCTGTTGAAAATTGAAGGGGAGGCGGTGCTCTCCTATAGTCTTGGCGGGTTGTCCTTCATGGGTTTTCTCTCGGCCTATTTCGTAGCGGTGAATCACACTGTTTTCCCAGACGTGTTCTACGGGGTTGATCGTTTAGCTACTGCAAACGTCCAATTTTTCTTAGGCTTATTGTTCCTGGGGGGGCATATTTGGCACGTGCTGCAGTCACGTGGCGGCAGTTACTCTATGGTTACTGAAGCGGGATATTTAGAAAGGTTAAAGGCCGCCAAAGCGACAGCAGATTCCTCCTAAGCAAGTTTCAACCAAACCTTTCCTCTCTACCTATGGTCAATGGGGTCTACTTCTACTTAGCAGAAGTAGATTTTTCTTTTGACAATGGCTTCGCTTTTCTGTTACACCCAAAGGGTTTTACGCCCCTATATGGAGAGATATCATTCCGACCTTCTCAAACATCCTCGTCAGGGAAAGGTTCGAAGAAAATCGTCTAAGCGCTTATTTCATTGGGATAAAAGCTATAGATCGCAGCTATTCCAGCCTGATCAACATAGATTGTAGACGTGTCAGGGTCATAGAGATTGAGAATGATTTCAACCAATTCTGGATTTTCGCGGTCCTGCGAGTCATCAAAGATAAGCCCTGCAACAATACCAAAGCGATACTTCTGCAAATCCTCAGATGAGGGCTTAAACGAAT
>JAKSDM010000319.1 GCA_022360135.1 Pseudanabaenales cyanobacterium
AATACAATTATCTAACCATTAACCTCTTTGTGACTCGCACAGATCTACACTAATTCTGTAGTCTTGAATGCGATTCGAATAGTACCCATCGGGGGTAACTTATCTTAAAAATTATTAAATTTACAGTTTAAACTCGAGTAATATGAGTTTATGGACAAGCAGAGATCGTTATCTAGCCTACCTTTCAAGTGCCTATGCGGGTTTTTCTAAGTTCATGACTTTTGTGAAGAAACTTAGAGTTCTTATCCATTAATTAAACGGTTTTTAATCAATTGGGTTGCTTGAAGATACCCTGAATGACCTTTCCAGGGGAGACTGTAAAGTTGGATCCACAATCAGATTTGTTACTTTTTGAAATCATGTTTACCTGGCAACAAAACTTTAGGCAAAGTACACCTTAGGGGTAATGGCAAACCCTGGCATTTATTCAACAATTTAGGATAGACCCACTAGCATCCTTGGAGGAATTGGCGCCATGTCCAAACGCCCGTGGCATCGTCTACCGACTCTCTTCGCACTGATAAAATTGGCTCAGTTCCGTCGCACCCTGCGGCAACAAAATCTGCATGACACGTCAAAATTACCCACTAAAGGTCAGACGCCGATTCCCACTCCGAGCTCCGATAAAAGTCATCTGAGGTTCCGTACAGCAGATGGCGGCTTTAACGATCTGGACACCCCAGAAATGGGGATGGCGGGAACTCGTTTCGGGCGTAACGTTCCAGTCAAAGAGACCGATCCCGATGAAGCTAAGTTAATGATCCCCAATCCCCGCGTCATCAGCCGCAAGGTCATGACCCGAGATGAATTTCGACCCGCCTCCAGCTTGAACGTAATGGCGGCGGCCTGGATTCAATTTCAAAACCACGGTTGGTTTAACCATGGTGATAACCAGCCCGATAATAAATTTGACATTCCTCTAGAGAAGGATGATCCCTGGCCAAAAGAGCATCGGCCGATGGAAGTTGGCAAAACCATCGTCGATCCAACCCGCCCTGAAGGCGATACTGCAAATCCGCCTACGTTTATTAATACCTTGAGTCATTGGTGGGACGGTTCGCAGATCTATGGCAGTGATCAAGCAACCCTCGATAAATTACGCTCCCATGTAGATGGCAAAATGCGCCTTGACGATCAGGGGCTGCTACCGCTTGACGAAGCAAATAGCATTGATACGACGGGCTTTAATGACAACTACTGGGTTGGATTGAGCCTATTGCATACGCTTTTTGTGAAAGAGCACAATACCCTCTGCGATCATCTCAAGCAACACTATCCCGACTGGACAGACCACGAACTCTTTGGCCATGCCCGCCTGATCAACGCTGCATTGATGGCGAAAATTCATACGGTTGAGTGGACACCGGGTATCTTGGGACATCCCGCCCTACAAGTTTCCATGAACGCCAATTGGTGGGGGATATTGGGCAAACATGTTAAAACGATGTATGGACGCATCAGCGATAGCGAAGCCCTGAGCGGTATTGTGGGTTCACCGACCGATCACCATACGGCTCCTTACTACCTGACCGAGGAATTCGTCGCAGTCTATCGTCTCCATCCGCTGATTCCGGATGATTTTAATATCTATTCAGTTAAGGACGGCCACTTGCGGAAGGCGACGAATTTCTTTGAGGTGTCCGGTAAACGAACCCGGGCGCTGGTGGAGGAAATTGGCCTGCCCGATTTGTTCTACTCCTTAGGAATTGCCAACCCTGGGGCGATCACGTTGCATAATTACCCTCGTTTCTTGCAGCAGTTAGTCAGAGATAATGGCGAAGTGTTGGATCTGGCTGCTGTTGATATTCTCCGCGATCGCGAACGCGGTGTTCCCCGCTATAACCGATTCCGGGAGCTGATTGGCCGAGGGCGAGTCAAATCCTTCGAAGAGATTACCAGTAATCCAATTTGGGCGAAAGAACTGCGCCAGATCTACAACAACGACCTCGACAGTGTGGATCTCATGGTTGGAATGTTTGCAGAAGACCTGCCCGCCGGGTTTGGCTTCAGCGATACCGCCTTCCGCATCTTTATCCTGATGGCGTCCCGACGGTTGAAGAGCGATCGCTTCTTTACCAAAGATTATCGGGCAGAGATCTATACTCAATTTGGTCTGGACTGGATCAACAACAACAGCATGTTGGATGTGCTCCGTCGCCATCATCCTGAGTTACAGTTCACCCTCAGGGGCGTTAACAACGCGTTTGCACCCTGGAAGAATTTGTGGCGGAACGTGGTTCGGTAGGTGAATTGGGATCGTGGGTTGTGGGTAATAATGGGTCTTAGGTAGTTAGGTATTGGGTGTTGGGGAATCGTCAATATTGCCTGACACTTGATACCTTTTCCTCGTTCTCAATCCCTGGCTCCTTTTTTAGCCACTCAACTTCGCCTTCACCAGCGCCTGCACTTTAGCCCCATCGGCCTTCCCCTTCAGACGCTTCATGGCGGGTCCCATCACTTTGCCCATATCTTTTGGGGAGGCGGCGCCGACTTGGACAATCAACTGATCAATAATGGCTTCGACTTCTTCGTCTGAGAGTTGCTGGGGTAGGTATTCTTCAATGATGGCGAGTTCTTGAGCTTCGCTCTCAGCTAGATCATCCCGACCCGCCTGACGATATTGCTCAATAGAGTCCTTTCGCTGCTTAGCCAACTGCACCAAAATCTCCATCTCCTGAGCTTCGGTGAGGGCGTCTTGTCCCTGGGGGCGAACAGTCGTTTCTTTTTCCAGAATCACCTTCTTGATACTCCGAACGGTTTCCAGTCTGACTTTGTCTTTTGCCTTCATGGCGGCTTTGATTTCTTCGCTAATGCGATCTTTTAAGCTCATGCTTCAGACCTGATTAAGGGTTCAATTTTTGATCCTACTCTGCTGGCCATGACTTAGCACTTAAGTGATCAGATTCTCGAAAATATCTGGGGTTATGACTCTGCCAGACCCATCAGTATGACTAATTTTTAAGCCGATTGAAGCTTTGTGTATCTGTAGTCGCAAACGATACGTGCTTCTGGCCAACTATGGTAACGTTCGCAGTGGCCCATAATCTTTGCTGCGTCTATGACTGCCTCTGCTTGCTTGAGCTTTACAATGTTGCCCGGAAGGTCACCTTTCGGAATCGGGGTTGCCGCACTCCTCGCCATCGTCACGCTCCCCTCTTCGGTGCAGGCGCAAATTACGCCAGATAATACGCTGGGCGATGAGAATTCAACGGTGACGCCGGATGCGATCGTGCGCGGTGATCTGGCGGATTTGATTGAAGGCGGGGCCACGCGGGGCGGCAATCTGTTCCACAGCTTTTTGGAGTTCAACGTGGATCAGGGGCAGCGGGTCTATTTTGCTAACCCGGTCGGGATTGAGTCGATCCTGAGCCGGGTGACGGGCGATGATCTGTCGAATATCTTTGGAACGCTAGGGGTAGACGGTTCGGCGGACCTATTTTTGCTCAACCCCAATGGCATTGTGTTTGGCGAAAATGCCACCCTCGACATTGAGGGCTCGTTTTACGCCACGACGGCGGCGGCAATTGAACTAGGCGATCAGGTCTTTAGCGCTACGGAGCCTGAGCGCAGTCGTTTGCTGACGGTGAACCCAAGTGTGTTGTTTGAAAACTATCTGAGCGACGCCTCAGGGGACATTGAGAACCGGGGCCAGATTGGGGTCGAAGAAAACCTGACCCTGGCGGCAAACCGACTCGATTTGCAAGGTCAAGTTGCGGCGGGTGGAAACTTGACCCTGTTGGCGATCGATGAAGTGCAGATTCGCGATGCGGTGGATGTTCCCTTTATCGGGTTTGCGGGTGGCGACTTACGAGTACAGGGAAATCAGCAAGTGGATATTGTGGTTTTGAGCCATCCGGATAGTGGGTTGTATTCCTATGGGAATATGACGCTGCGGTCTGCGAATCGAGTTGGGGGAGACGCCCATTACTGGAGTGGCGGCGACTTCCGCATTGAAGGGCTGGAGGGTGAGCCGGGGGATTTAGCCAGCCTGGTGGATCCGATCATCCGCACGCTTGGTGATGTGGTGATTGGCCAATACACAGGGACTTCTCTTCATATTCTGGCCGGTGGGGCTGTCACTATAGACTTCGCCAATATTACAGCGCCTGCCCCCGGGACTTTGGGTGTCGATTTTTTGCAGGAGATGGTTCAGCTGTCTGATGGCGCCCTGGTAGAGGTCAATGGCGCGGCTCAACCCACCTTAGATATCAGAGCAGGCATTAGCCCAGAGGTGCTGGGAGTTCCCCCGCTAGAGCTGTTGACCGGGGTTGACCCGACAACAGATACTTTCTCCGGCGCTGTTTTTGAGACTGATAGTCCCTCAACTGCAGACATCACAATTGGGGATGTGGTCATTTCAGCCCCTGGCGGTTTAGTGCTCATAACCAATCAATATAGCCCCAATTCATCACTTTCGGGCGGCAATATCTTGGTCACTGGAGAAGGGCCTTTGGGCGATGGGATCAATGCTGAGGGCGGCCAAGGGCAGGGAGGGACCGTCTTTCTGGATGCCCGTGGCAATATTGAAGTGATCAATAGTTTTATCAGTACTGAGGGTTCAGGTGAAGTAGGTGATGTGGTCTTATTAGCAGGCAACATCGTTCGTCTTGATGGATCTGATGGTAGTGAAGCTGGAGCATTTAGTGGTGTTGCATCAGGTGGGGAAGGCCGTGGAGGTGATGTGCGTGTCATTGCAACCAATCTGGAAGTGACCAATGGAGCACAGCTGAGCGCTTCGACCTTTGGGATAGGGGATGCGGGTAATGTGATCCTGAGAATCAGTGAAACCGCTCAGTTTGATGGGGTTAACCAATTCACTGAAATTAACCCCAGTGGCGCATTCAGCAGTGTTCAGCCAGGTGGCGAAGGGCAGGGGGGGAACGTTGAAATCTCGGCCAGGAACCTGGAGGTCGCCAATGGGGCGACGCTAAGCGCCTCGACTTTTGGCAGAGGGGATGCGGGCAATGTGATCCTGACCATCCGCGAAACTGCCCGCTTTGATGGCGTTAATCCCTTCGGCGGCATTAGCCCTAGTGGCGCATTCAGCACTGTTGAGCCAAATGGCGAAGGGCAGGGAGGGAACGTTGAACTCTCGGCCAAAAACCTGGAGGTCACCAACGGGGCTCAGCTAAGTGCTGTAACTTTTAGCAGAGGGGATGCGGGCAATGTGATCCTGACCATTAGCGAAACCGCTCGCTTTGATGGCGTTAATCGATTCACTGAAATTAACCCCAGTGGCGCATTCAGCAGTGTCGCGCCAAATGGCGAAGGGCAGGGGGGAAACATTGAACTCTCGGCCAAAAACCTGGAGGTCGCCAATGGGGCTCAGCTACAGTCTGCTACCTTTGGTCGAGGGGATGCGGGCAATGTGATCCTGACCATCCGCGAAACTGCCCGCTTTGATGGGGTTAATCCCTTCGGCGGCATTAGCGCTAGTGGCGCATTCAGCA
>JAKSDM010000523.1 GCA_022360135.1 Pseudanabaenales cyanobacterium
AATTCATTAACCGCAACCTGAGCAACTGTGAAAATTGAAGCGGCATTTTGCAGTTCTTGCTGTTGATTCTCCTTGAGTTGCTGTAGCAGTTGGGTAACCCGCTTTTTTCCCATTGACCTACCTATCTAACAGCGATCGCCCTATAGAAGCTTGATCTTCATACATCTGGGGCCTTTCTCTACGATCTTCCTCTATTTCCTCTGGACTAAGCGGTTGAGGAGAAGTAGAATTCAGAGCTTCCTCATTACCCCGTTCGTCGCGCCACCACAGCACTACAGCCTTGACTGCTCTAACAAATTCAAAGAAACGCCTGGGCAAAGACATGAAGCTCCATTGAGTTTGCGTTTCAGTCTCAATATCTGCAACTGCGTTAAATGCGTCAGAAAGTTGATCGAGATGGGTGGTCATTGAGAGAATTTCACTCTCCAAATCTGAGATGAGCTGTTGTTGGCCCTGTGCTTGTTGCTGCTTCTCAAGCTTAAGCTGATTTATCAAGCTTTGGAGACGTTGAACATCCGTCTTAAGCTTCAGAGCCGATTGCTTGTGTTCTTCGTTTCGCCGCAATAGTTGAGCACGGCTGCGATTTGTAAAGATTAGGCAATCCCTCATTTCCTCATACACTGCATTAGCTTCGAAAGGCTCCAAGCTTTCAACCGTTTTAGGAAATTCTGTAGCCGAACGGAAGCGTACAGAGGACTGGTTCGAGGTGGCCATAATTACTCTTTAGGAATTCACCTCTATTCATGCTGGCATCAAACAATGGATCACGATGTACGGTTTATACTGAATTTTTGAATCTTGACTAGCGATTGATGGGCTTGATCTAAAGAGGAAGACTCACTCAAATTAATAGACAACTGAGCCTATTTGTCTAATCAAAGTACGATCGCACTATCTATCCACCGACCAATGTGCGTTACTCTTGTGATTGATACATCAGTATTCGATCTTCTATGGTTCAGACCTACCCAATTGCTGAAACCGTCACGACGCTCATAGAAGCTGAGTCAAAGTTTGGCTTAACCCTTTCAAGTCAGCCTGACTTCTTTTGGGAATGGTCTGTGGATTTGTCCAAACTGACTGAGTCGGAGCAAATCCGCCTGGATCTAATTAAGCAACGCTATCAGTACCATCGTAAGTATGGTCAGTTAGCCGAAAGTACTGTAAACGCCATCATCATGTCCCCGTTGTTGGAGTTAGCTGGTTTCTTTGATCCGCCTTTTCGACTGCGCTCAGAAGTTTCGGTCAAATTTGAGGTAGAGGACAAGGACGAAATTCTGCGAGGACGCATTGATAGCTGGGTGGTGTTAGATCGGTTAAGGTTCCAAAACTTTTTGCATAAGCAAGCACCACCCCTGATCTTCAATCACCTTGAAGCCAGTTCGATGATACAAAGACTGAGCTGGATTATCTTTAAAGACTTTCAATTGAATTCTATCTTTCCCTCGCTTACTGGTAATGCCTTCAACAAATTTCATCAATGCTGCACCAATTCCACGCCCACGAACCTGTTGAATTAACTGCAATGTCTCAAGATATAAGCAGTCAGACTGATCTCGCAACGATAGAAAACCGATACATTTTTTCTCGGCAAACAACATAAGATATCGTTCCGGAAACTTCGGCTCCTCGCGATGGCGATTTTCATTCCATCCAATTGTTTGGGTAAAGGAATCATAAAAGTTTTCTCT
>JAKSDM010001688.1 GCA_022360135.1 Pseudanabaenales cyanobacterium
CTATAATTCTCTTCGATTCTATCCAGGTAGCTTGAAAGATAACCTTTCTTGTTGTTCTGCATATGTAATACAACTAAAGAGACAATAAAAAATTACAAATGAAAGACTCAAAATCGAATCTTAATTTTCCTGACGCTGGATATAGCGGTATATACTTGGTATTGGCGCTATTAACTACTGTTTTCTTGGTAAAGCTAGTCCAATCTTTAGGTTGGCGCCTACAGTTTGATACGGCTATCATGCACTATGTTGCCTATCTAATTAATGAACATAGTTTTGCGCCATATCGTGACATTTTTGAAATTAATATGCCAGGTTCCTACCTAGTGCACATGGCAGTAGGGAAAATGTTTGGCTACTCCGATCTTGCATTTCGCATGGCGGATGTTACTTGGCTTGTGGCAACGCTTACGGTGACTTGGCTAATTATGATGCCAGCTGGTCGAGTAGCCGCATGGGCTAGCTGCCTCCTATTTGGTCTCCTATATTTGGGAGCTGGCCCCTATATGGGCTTTCAGAGAGATTTTCTAGCCATCTTGCCAATGGCTATTGCTCTCTTAATCGCCACACAGCGTAGACCGTGGTATTCGAGCAAACTTATCCATTTTTTGCTTGGAGTATTATTTGCTCTTGCCACATTAATCAAGCCGCATATGGTCATTGGACTTCCCGTTTTAGTTGTTTACAGCTGTATACAAGGCGGTTATGATTCGAAGTCGGCAGGAAAGCTTATGAAAGCCTGTATTGTTGGAGGTTTCTTTGCACTGTTCGGTCTTTCGTTAGCCCTAGCAATTCCCTTGTTGTGGCTGTGGAAAGTTGGTTCAATCTACTCCTTTTGGGAAATTCTTTCATCATATTTACCGCTATACTTACAGATGGATCTTGATCATAGTTTTGTTGACTCTTCATCTCGATTTAAACAATCACTAATGTTGTATCTCGACTTTGGCGGGTTTGCAGTTCTATTGATGAGCTCTATATTTAGTGTTTGCTACATCTGGGTGAGGCCTTTATTTGTAGAGCTAAGGAAGTTGGCCATATTGCTGTTATTGTCAACTATTATTTACAGTATTTATGTTGCTATTGGTGGAAGATTTTTACCGTATCACTGGATACCGTATATCTACTTTGCCTGCTTGTGTACAGGACTTATTCTCGCTTCTCCTTTGACAGGGAATCTAAATAATAGTTTTAAGGTGATTTTTCCTCTCTTTGCTTTCATCTTCATCGTTATGGTGACAGTAAAACCAGCAGAAGCTGTTCTCCAGCTGCCAGGATCGGTTCTCCAGCTTATGCATGGTCACCTACCACCGGCGCCACCGCCAAAGAATGGAAGGGTTGACGAAATAGCAGCGTATTTGAATATGAATTTGTCAACAACTGATAGGGTTCAGCCGTTAGATTGGGATGGAGGAGCATTGCATGGAATGCTTCTTGCAAAGGCAATCACTGCTACTCCATACATTTGTGATTTTCAACTTTATCACCATGTATCAACTCCCTATATTCAGGGATTGAGGCGTGATTTTCTGGCGGATCTGGAGCAGGCAACGCCAGCGTTTATTATTGATATGCATGAAAAGACTAAGGTAACAGGAATAGACACGACGTCTGACTTTCCTGAATTAGAAGCATTTATCGAAAAACACTATAGTAAAGATTACGGAGGAAACGGCTTTGATATTCTTAAGAGATCTATCTTCAAAGAAGAAAGGAACAAACCATCGCAATAGTCGGCCAAGTGCTAGCTTACTTGCCAGGATCTTCTTTTATGAAAACATCACTTATTATTCCTTTTAAGGATGAAGTGCTATATGCAGGAATAACCATGAGAAATGCATATGCATACTTGTGCAAACGTAAAATTGACTTTGAGCTTGTAGCAGTTGATGACAGTACTGATGGAACATGGGAAATTTTGCAATCGTTTGAGGAAACATACCAAAACATTGTTGCAGTGAGAGGAGGCAATCCTCCAGGGTATGGGAAAGCCTTACGTAAGGGCTTCAGTGTCGCTACTGGAGATATTCTGATTCCATTCAACGGTGATCTCAGTGATTCACTTGATGATGTGATCGCATATGTTCAGCTGATTGAAGACGGGTATGACATGGTCTTTGGATCACGTTTCATGACTGGGGCAAATGCGATTAACTCCTTAGGAATGAAAGGATTTATATCACGGTTGGGTAATGCATTTATCCAGTTGCTTTTTTGCACAAACTGTAGTGATATCACTAATTCTTTTAAAGCCTACAGAAGGATAGTCTTAGAAGATATTAAACCAATAGCCACCGGATATGATATCGGAATGGAAATTGCTTTACAAGGTATTCTTAGCAAGTATAAATATACAACAATTCCTACAACTTGGATGGCTCGAAAGTATGGACAATCAAAAATGTCTGTGGTAAAAATACTTCCAAGTTATCTATTGACTGCTCTCAAAATTAGATTTTCCAAGACCTTTTAATCTCGCTCCATCACTGTCAATATTATAGTTTACGGAAGTCGGAAAGTAATTCTGGCAGTAAGCTAAGTGGCCCAGGCAAAAATCTATGAGATTGCCTCGAAAACTTGAGTCCTTTGGAGATGAGCCCTCCGAGTGAGACAGTCCAGCTTCAGTCTGCCGAGTGGAGAGGCTGTAGCCTGTATTTTGCTTAACATCCACCATAATCTGTAGTTTCGCGTAAATATTTTTGTACTATCGCGAATTATGAGCCAGTCCAGTGTAGAGGAATGGCGCTGATCTCTAATCCAGCCTGTACTAGGCTCTACCCTATCCGTCGCCTTGCTTGCCGAGAATTATTGCAAGGCGTATGATTTTGAGAATGCTTCTTAATTAAGTTAGGGTAACTTGCTAGTGCCAGTTAGAACAATTCAGCGGTCACGTTTTCCCTCTCATAGGTTGCTGGCGGCAGGAATCGTTCTCGGCCTATTTCTGCTGCTGGGATGCTTTGTCGCTAGTGTTGCCCTGGGGGTGGCTGACATTAGCCCAGGAGAGGTCTATCAGGCGCTGACGACCCCAGATGCCTCCACCGAACATTTGATTATTCGCACTGTTCGGGCGCCGCGCTCGATTACGGCGCTGCTGGTAGGAGCGGCAGTGGCGGTAGCCGGGGCGATTATGCAAGGGCTAACGCGCAATCCGCTAGCCGATCCGGGCATTTTGGGCATCAATGCCGGTGCGGCTTTGGCGGTGGTGATGGCCGTTTTTTGGTTAAATGCCGTCTCGCTAAGCGTGTATGCCGGGTTCGCTCTGGTGGGAGCAGCGGCGGCCGCTATAATCGTATACGGGCTGGGATCGCTTGGCCGAGGTGGTCTGACGCCGCTGAATCTGACCATCTCCGGCGCCGCTCTGACAGCCTTAGTATCATCGCTAACGACAGGCATTCTCATTCTCAGTCAGAGTACCTTAGAAGAGATTCGCTTTTGGCTGGCCGGGTCAGTAGCCGGACGCGATATCGACCTGGTGGTTCAGGTGCTGCCTTATCTGGCGTTGGGATTGGGATTGGGGTTAGCAATGGGCAAACAGCTAACGACCCTGAGTCTAGGGGAGGCCGTTGCTCAGGGATTGGGGCAAAAAACAGCCTGGGTCAAGGGAGTGGCGGCAGTCAGTGTGGTGTTGTTGGCCGGTGGGTCAGTGGCGATCGCCGGTCCAATCGGCTTTGTCGGGTTGATTGTGCCCCACATCGTTCGCTTCTGGGTTGGAACTGACTACCGTTGGATTTTGCCTTATTCAGCTCTGGCTGGGGCAATTTTGTTACTGCTGGCTGACATTGGCGCCAGGCTAATCATTCAACCTCAGGAACTGCCGGTGGGGATTGTCATGCCGTTGCTGGGCGCGCCGTTTTTTATCTATCTTACTCGTTCCCAGGTGAGGCGCTAATATGTCATCTCCCCCAAAGTCTTCTCTAAAGAACACGAGTAAATCTCAATGGTTGGTCCTTCGCACACGACACCTATCGCTACGGTTAGATCGGCGGACGCC
>JAKSDM010001574.1 GCA_022360135.1 Pseudanabaenales cyanobacterium
GACAGCTTAATCCGAGGATCCACAAACATCAGGGCCAAATCTGCTAAGAGATTTCCCACAATCAGCATGACTGCGCCCATCATCAGACTGGCCATCACTAAGTAAAGATCCTGGGCCAGGACTGCCTGCAAGGTCAAGCGGCCTAACCCAGGCCAGTTGAAATAGTTCTCGGTAATGAAGGCGCCCCCCAGGAGGTTGGCGAACTCAAATCCTAAAATGGTAATCAATGGGTTGACGGCGTTGCGTAGGGCATGGACGTAAATCACTCGGTTTTCGGGTAATCCCTTGGCCCGAGCCGTTTGAATATAGTCCTGGCGCAGCACATCAAGCAGCTGACCTCTCATGATGCGTTGCAGCCCTGCAAAGCTAGTAATGCTCAGGGCGAGTGTGGGCAAAATCATATGCCAGCCAATGTCCAGGATTTTACCGATCCAAATTAGGTCTTCGTGATTAACGCTAGTTCGCCCACCCACTGGAAACAGCGGGGCCGTGATCTGGGCGAAAAATAACAACAGCAATCCCGTAATCAGGGTGGGGAATCCCTGACCAATATAACTGATCACCCGCAATATCTTATCCACGAACTGATTCTCTTTGACGGCGCTGATGATGCCGAGAGGAATTGCGATCGCCCAGGTGAGCATAATGGAGGCGATGGAGAGCAGCAAAGTATTGGGAATTCGCTCCCAAAGCAGTTCAACCACAGGACGTTGATAGGTAAAACTAATGCCAAAGTTGAGGCGGGTGACTACCTGTCCCAGCCATTGCCAGTATTGCGCCCAAATGGGTTTATCTAAGCCAAATTGAGCTTCAAACTGTTGTAGGGTTTCGGTTGAAATTTGGGGATTTTGCCGCAACTGTGACAGAAAGTCACCAGGGGCAAGTTGAATCACAAAGAAGCTCAAAGCAGACGCAAGCAATAGAGTTAACAACGCCTGCAGCAATCGTTTAATGATATAAAGCGTTGTCTCACTTGTAATCAAGGCTGCTAGCCCATGACCTAGGGAAATCGCCCGAATACTTCTAGAGGGGTTCTGTGTAGAAGTCATGCTTAAGTGGTCATCCCTCAGTTCCTAGTACTGAATTAGCGTGATAATAGGAGCATTAGGCAGTTTTTCTCGTCCCTTCAGAAAGGTTAACTCAATCACAAACCCATAGCCTACCAGTTCACAACCAGTTTGTTCCACCAGCTTAGCAGTGGCGGCGGCTGTCCCCCCAGTCGCAATCAAATCATCAACAATGAGCACCCGGCTATTCGGTCGAAAGGCATCTTGATGAACTTCCAACCGATCGGTTCCATATTCCAGTTCATACTCGGCAGAATGAACCGCAGCCGGAAGCTTACCCGGTTTACGGATGGGAACAAAGCCAACCCCCAACTTGTGGGCCAGCGGCATGCCAAACATGAACCCCCGGGATTCAATGCCAGCCACATAGTCTGGTGAGAGTTGAGCACATTTCTCGGTCAGTGTGTCGATGGTATAGCGCAGCCCTTCTGAGTCAGCCAGGAGGGTTGTGATGTCTCGATAGAGAATACCCGGTTTGGGGAAGTCTGGGATGTCTCGAATCAGTGTTTTGAGATCCATTGGCGATGTTGTTGGGAGTTGCATTTAAATATCCCCTAGAAATCCTATCATTGGGATTGGGAATTGGCAGTTAGCATCCGACGCCCTCATTGCCCCATCCCCAACACCAAACACTCAAAAAGGGACATAGCAACGCTATGTCCCTAGAATTTATTCAAGTTAGGCTTGATTGACGACTAGATAGGGACTACATCATACCGCCCATACCACCCATACCGCCCATACCGCCCATACCGCCCATACCGCCCATGCCGCCGTCGGGCATTGCTGGCTCAGGCTGAGGTTCCTCGACCACGAGTGCTTCAGTGGTGAGGACCATGCCAGCCACAGAGGCTGAATCTTGCAAGGCTGAGCGAACGACTTTAGCAGGGTCAATAATGCCGCTGGCGATCATGTCTTCAAACTCATTGGTGAGAGCGTTATAACCCACGTTAAAGTCCATATCCTTAACTTTTTCGACCACTACAGCGCCTTCTGCGCCAGCGTTATCAGCAATCTGCCTCAGAGGCGCTTCTAAGGCTTTAATGACAATGTCGGCTCCAATTTGCTCTTCAGTATCAAGCTTGCTCTTAACTTCTTCGACCTTTTTGCCTAGGTGCAGCAGGGTAGTTCCACCTCCAGGGACAATGCCCTCTTCTACAGCCGCTTTAGTGGCGCTGAGCGCATCTTCAATTCTGAGTTTTCGGTCTTTAAGTTCAGTTTCAGTGGCGGCGCCAACTTTGATCACGGCTACACCACCCGCCAGCTTAGCAAGTCGTTCTTGCAACTTCTCCTTGTCGTAGTCGGAATCAGTGCGCTCTAGTTCTCGGCGAATTTGGCCGATGCGTTTGTCAATATCACCCTTATTGCCGACCTCTGACACGATTGTCGTAGAGTCCTTGGTAATAGTGACTTTACGCGCAGTTCCCAGCATATCCAGGGTTACTGTGTCTAGGCTGAGACCGACTTCCTCAGAAATCATCTGTCCCCCAGTTAGGACGGCGATGTCCTGCAGCATGGCTTTACGGCGCTCACCAAATCCCGGCGCTTTGATGGCGGCGCCGTTGAGAACTCCCCGCATACGGTTGACCACTAGAGTTGCGAGTGCTTCTCCTTCAACATCTTCAGCGATTACCAATAGCGGCTGACCTTCACGCGCAATTCTTTCCAAGATCGGAACCAAATCTTGGATAGAGCTAATCTTCTTGTCAGTAATTAGGATGCGAGCGTTCTCCAATTCCGCAACCATTCGCTCTTGATCGGTAACAAAGTAAGGGGACATATAGCCCCGATCAATTTGCATCCCCTCAACGACTTCCAACTCAGTGGACAGAGATTTTGATTCCTCAACGGTAATCACACCATCTTTGGTGACCTTGTCCATCGCTTTGGAGATCATTTGCCCGACTTCTTCATCATTGCCAGAGGAAACAGTGGCTACCTGTGTAATAGCATTTCCAGTGACAGGTTGGGAGATTGCGCCAATCTCGTCTACTAACTTGATCACGGCCTTTTCTATACCGCGCCGCAGGCTAACTGGATTGCTGCCCGCCGCTACGTTCTTGAGCCCCTCTCGGATCATGGCCTGGGCTAGAACGGTTGCGGTAGTCGTACCATCTCCAGCTAGATCCTTAGTCTTAGAAGCAACCTCTTGAATCAGACGAGCCCCGGTGTTTTCTAGGGGATCTTCTAAATCTATCTCTTTAGCAATAGTGATGCCATCGTTGACAATTTGGGGCGCCCCAAATTTTTTCTCCAGTACTACATTACGGCCTTTGGGGCCCAAAGTGATCCGCACAGCATTAGCTAGGGCGTTAACACCGCGCTCCAGCGCCTGCCTTGA
>JAKSDM010000255.1 GCA_022360135.1 Pseudanabaenales cyanobacterium
AACTGCTCTGGCGCAACTATCTTGGCGGCAAGAGTTAACTCCCGTTAGCCAACAGCGATCTCTAGATCAGGAAAACGCCAACTATCCGTCGCCTAGAAATGAGTCCGCCGTCTTACAAGCGCTTGACCTCGAAAGTGAATGGCGGGGGATTTTAGGGAATGCATCTGGACTGGAGTTTCTCGCCTTTGCGGGGGCAAGCCTTTAATTAGGTGCATTGTGCTCAATAATCTCTTCCACTATATTGATGGCTCCGATGGCCAATCGGTCTCAAACACTAGCGTTGGACATCTAAGCCTCTGCCGAACCGCTGATCACCGAGATTTTGACTCTTTTTGATTGATCAACTACCCCAAAACCACACTGAGTAAGTTCTCAAATGGAGGATATGATGCTATCTGAAAAACAAATCACACAGGCAACACACTCCGCTAAACTTTTACCCCTTTTGGGAGTGTGCGCAATTGTCGCCTCTACGCCGACAACTGCTCTGGCGCAACTGTCTTGGCGGCAAGAGTTGACTCCCGTTAGCCAACAGCGTCCTCTAGATCAGGAAAACGCCAACTATCCGTCGCCTAGAAATGAGTCCGCCGTCTTACAAGCGCTTGACCTCGAAAAGGAATGGGGTGGAATTTTAGGAGATGCATCTGGGCTGGAGTTTCTCGCCTTTGCGGGGGCAAGCCTTTAATTAGGTGCATTGTGCTCAATAATCTCTTCCATTATTTCTAAATCTGCTTGTCTAGGGGGTATCGACTCCCTAGACAAGCCAAGACAAACAGCCTCTTCCCGATACTAGGAAACTTCGATAGATTTGAGTGGGGCCTCATGGAGTCTGCGATAGTTCACTCAATTACTTCCAAAGTTATCAGCTTAGCCCTTGTAGCTTCTGTTAAGCCCGTAGCCCCAGTCAGGTTCATCCCTGCATAGGGCTTTTCGGCTTTTAAGGTATTGAAACATTCCCCGCTTTTTATATCCCACAGTTTAATCGTCTCATCATCACTGCCACTCGCTAGAGTTCGACAATCTGGACTAAAGCTAACTGACCAAAGCCAACCTGTATGCCCTGAAAATGTTTTGAGGCATTCTCCCGTGTAGACATCCCATAACTTGACAAGGCGGTCGTGATAGGTGCTCGCAACTCTCTCACCATCTAGACTAAGCGCAATCGAATGCAAGCAGTTAGTATCAACCTGTAAGACCCTAAGACATTCTCCAGTGCCAACCTGCCATAACCTGATACTCCGATCTGGACTGGCGCTCGCCACCTTCACCCCGTCAGCGCTAAAACTAACTGACCACACCCAACTGGTATGTCCCTCTAGGGTATTGAGACACTTCCCCGTACTGACGTTCCAGAATTTCACCGTTTGATCCCAGGAGCCACTGGCTAATATGTTTCCCTGGGGACTAAAGGCAATTGACCAGACTGCCGCTTCATGACCTCGCAACACTTGCAGACACTGCCCTGTGCTGACTGCCCATAATCGAATTGTATGGTCTTCACTGGCGCTAGCAACGATTTGTGCATCTGGGCTAAAAGCAACTGATTGAACCGCAGCCTGATGTCCCCGCAACGTTCTCAAAACTTGCCCCGTACTCACCTCCCATAACTTTACGGTCTGATCTCCGCTGCCCGTAACCAGCCTATCGCCATGGCGACTAAAGGCCACAGAGTACACCCAATTTTTATGTCCTGACAACACTTTCAGGCACTGCCCTGTGCATAACGTCCATAGACGGACGGTTGAGTCTTGACCGCCACTCGCCAACAATTGACCGTTGGGGCTAAAGACCACTGAGCGCAACTGATTAGTATAGCCCTGAAAGGTTTTTTCACATTGCCAAGTTCTCATACTCCAAAGTTTTACAGTCTGGTCAAGACAACCACTGGCAAGCACCTCTCCTCTAGGACTAAAAACTACCGACAATACCCAATTCGAATGTTCCCGGAATGTCCTTAAGAGTTGACCTGTGTCGGCATTCCAAAGCTTTACAGTTTGGTCAAGACTGCCACTGGCGATGAGGTCGCCTTGGGGACTGAAGGCAACGGAAAAGACTCGATTAATGTGTCCTCGAAAAGTGCTGAGACACTCTCCTGTAGAGAGATTCCACAACTTTACCGTATAGTCCTCACCGCCACTGACTAACATCTCACTGTCTGGCCCAATCGCAATGGAACGCACTCCATCACAATGGGCTTCAAAGGTTCTCAGGCACTCGCCTGTGGCCACATCCCACTGTTTAATCGTACCGTCTTCACTGCCGCTGACTAAGATTTCGCCATTAGGACTGAAGGCGACTGACAACACCCAGTCGGTATGTCCTGACAAGATTCGCAGACATTCTCCGGTCTGAACATTCCACAAACGAATCGTTTGATCATCACAGCCACTGGCGAGTAAGTCTCCGCCTGGATGAAACACCACTGACCAAACTTCATTACTGTGTCCTCGCAAAGTATGCTGGCATTGCCCGGTATCAAGATCCCACAGCTTGATCGTAAAGTCGCTACTGCCACTAACAAGGGTTTTCCCATCAGGACTAAAGGCTAGGGAGACCACCCAACTTGTATGTCCATAAATGTTCAATAACTGTTGGCTGTTGGCAATTTGGTACAACCGGATCTCACCACTGCTATCGCCAATCGCTAACATCGTTCCATCGGGGCTAAAGTTAACAGAGGAAACTCCTGCAAATGTTTCAGTAAAAATAGACTTAGCAAGATTCGCATTTTGGAAATTTACACCGCGCAAGTCTATATTACGTAAGTCAGCTTGCCAGACACATAGATTTGAAAAATCATATCCCCTCAAATCGGTTCCTAGATGGCGGAAACAATTTAGCAGGTTCCCGGCTGCATATCCCAGCGATAATTGAGTAGTATTTTCTCGCAGCTCAGCCAGCTTCTTGGTCAACTGCTGCTCTAAAGCCTTTGGAGATTTAAAAACCGTAATTAGCTCTTGGAGAATCGGTTGGAGAATTAGGCGATTTTGAGCTTTTCTGACATAATCTTTCGCCGTTGCTTTGATGAGAGCATGGCTGCGAAACAGTGTAAATTCCCCATTGACAATTTCTTGACAGATTTCCTCGACTAAGCGACTGGTGATGTATTCTCTAACAACCGGCTGGAGCGTAAAACAAGCTGCGTTTTTCTCGATTAAAGAACGCCGACCTAAAGAGTCTAGGGTATCGAGTAAGTTGATTTTGTTAATTGGAGAACTCAGGTCCTCGCTTAACTGAGAAATGGATACAGGTTCTCGATTAATTGCTAACCAGTACATTAAATCTTTTTCTAACTCTGACAAGCGCTGGAATTGCTGGTCTATAAGCTCGCGAATATCGCCAAAGACGATTGAAGAGTGCTGTAAAAACTCGCTCAGATCGCCCGCAAATAAATCTTGAATCGTCGTTGCAGCCAATTTCAGCGCTAATACGTTTCCGCCGTAACATTCACTCAGCGCTGTCAGGTTAGCCTCAGATCCAAATAAGCCCTTATCTGCGAAGATCTGTCGCCCTTCATCAGACTTTACCCCTTTCAACTCTAATGAGCGCACTGGCAGCACTCTCCCTTCTAAGGCGGCGATTTCCTGAGTCTTTTCCCGCGACGTTAGCACTAAGCTACTTTGATGGGGAGAGACCCCGATCAGTCTTAGTAAACGCCCGTAATTTTCGTACCCTTCTCGGTAAGAACCAGCTCGAGCTCCACTTTGTAGAAGTGTCTCTAGATTATCAAGGACCAACAGACAACGAGATAAACGCAAACCCTCCATCAACTGTGAAATTCGCCCATCCAGGTTGGTCGCTAGCGGCGGAGAAGTTTCTGAGGTCTGGTAGAAAAATTGGATCAAGTCGGACAGCAAGTTCTCTAGCAACGGGGCGTTGTATAGAGAGCGCCAGATGACGCACTCAAAGCGATTTTTGACCTGATAGACAAGTTTGGCGGCTAGAGAGGTTTTGCCAATTCCTCCCATGCCTAATAACGCAACTATCCGACAACGGTCCCTGACGACCCATTGTTCAACCTGAGCGAGTTCTTGGGTGCGTCCGTAGAATACCGAGACATCTATGATCTCTCCCCAGTCAATCAAGCTGGGCGCATTCTCTCCGTCTCGCCCGACTCGCTCTTCGTCTGGTTGTGAATAGTCACTTGGGCATAACTCTAGATTAAAAGCCATCAGCAGTTGAACAAGGGTTCGTTTGTCAACCCCCTCTTCTCGGGTCAGGACTTTCCGCAGTGTGACCGGGGTAATACCAGCTCGATGACTTAATTCCTCCAAGGTACATCGGTAGCCTTCATTTTCTGAAATTTCCCATTCAAGTTTGGCGTCCTGAAGTTTCTGCCACCCTTGGCGGGTGAGAATTAAACCTCGTTGCCGCCGCGATTTCTGACGTTTCATAGGCTTTTCTGAACCTAGGGTTGGTGAATTAGAAATCTGATATAAAATCGCCTCCGATTCAATCAAGGAGTTCAGGCTTTGCTTGCATAAACAGTTCGGGAGAGCAGAATTTTCGAGCAGTAAAGTTTTATAACTCAAGGAACTCAATTCGAGTTTAGCGAAAAACCCCAAGATTTCAATCCAACTTGATGTCACTCCATCTCCATAAAGAATAGGTTTTTCCTGACATATTGCAGTCCTCTTCAAGACTCTTACGGATCCAAGGTGAAAACTATATATAGCAGTCCTAAATCATTCGTAAATTCCATGAAATACAGATCATTAGCAAACAGGAGTTGAAAGGTTCTAAAAAGCCTTTTTTATTCACAAATCATCTAGGATTGCTATATAGTAGTCCAACCATCAGTCGTAAAATCTCATGAAATGGAGAGCATTGCCATATAAATACTCTCCTGCCATAAAAAAATCAGATTTATACTAATCTGAAATGAATTGGATGACCTTTCCCAACAGTTGGAGACACCTTGGCCGTGATGCAACTGGATGGAGCCCCAGCCCATCGGGCAAAGAAATTAGTTTGACCAACGTAAACTCTAACCGACCTGTCCGGGCAAAGATTTCTGCAGCTCAGAGATACAAATTGGTATCCAACCGCCAGGGACTCCCGGGCAGGGGCCGCCAGCGGATCTGTCGGCTGCTGTAACACATAATCACTCAGGACTTTGCAAGGGAGCACGTCAAACTTTCGTCAGAGAAATATAAAAGCCTGAGAACTAGTCATTAGAAGGAACCTTAGAATCAGGGTGCATTATTCTCTCGTTGAATGATGACGTGCTCCCCTTTGCAACTATGACTCAAGCAATAGTCCATGGCCAAGATCGCAGTGCAGGCCTCATAGTAGTCTTAGTAAGCTAGTGATCTTAATTCAGGGACGCCCTCTCTACCAACCCAATCGATGTCAATCCCGCTGACCTTTGTGCAAATGGATGAAATCTCAGTCTCTCAATTCCAATTGACGATAATAATTTTCTTGACTGATGATCACTGGGGTGACTAAAGCTTCTAATTGATTGGCGATCGTTGCGTCTTCCACCATTGGACGTTGGGTTTTCTGGGTGTGGTCTCGATTTAGTTTTCGGTTGCGACTCATGATTCACTCAGTCCGACTCAATTACTGGTCTATTCTGAGTTTCACATGATTTGCCGATCGGCAAAATCTGGCTCTTGACAAAAGTCTCACTGCCTCAACGTCTCACTGATCGATAATCAGGCCACTAAACACTGCGCGAACCCTGCTTCGGGCCAAACAGTCTAAAGCCAGTCAGCCTAACCCTTGCCGCCGCCTAAAAGCCCCTCATCCACCCAACCCCAGCCGCGCTGTTTATTCTTCATGCATTCCCCTGAGCGATCGCTGCGCCAACTTAACATAACTCTTTACCGTCCCATACGGCTTCTCCATATCCGTCGCAATATCCTGCAACGAATCTCCCAACTCCCGTCTGGCCAAAATCGTGGCCCAAGTTTCAGCAATCTCCCGCGCCCGATCGCCTCCTGTCCGCTGACGCTGGGCCAAAAAAATCTCCGTTAGCTCCTCAATCCGTTCCGCCAACAGCCCTTGTATCGACGGCGCGGCTGGCGTCGCCTGGTTTGAGCGCCAGCCCAACTGAGTTTGGCCCAGGCCAAACGTCGTCTTATGGCCGGTGCCGCAATATGGCGCCAACTGGGTCAGGGCGTAGAACAGTTGGCAAAACTCCGGATCCATCGCGGCGGGTTGCGCCAGACCAAAGGTAATCGCCCCCACAAACCCCGTCACCGACCCGCGTTTACCCGCCGCCACCTTCACCGACTCCAACTGATGTCGTTGAATAATCACATACTCATCGATCCAATCCAGAAAATCCGCTTGATCTACCGGATAGCGAGAAAAATCATTCCATCGCCGCAGATAGCTATGAAACACATTAGTCGGCCAAGGCAAGGGTAAATGACGCCCCTTACGACGGAAACTGGTCGGACTGACAAAGCTCAAACTGACGTTGGCTGCCTGGGAGTTGCTTTGTTTCAATAGTTTTGTATAGGTGGTAGGGGGCTGGGCGATTTGCACTCCTCGAATCGTGAGTGGGGCATTTTTCAATCCCACCTCGGCTGGCAACTGATGCAACCAGGTTTGCATCCCGGCGGCGACCGGCGTAGACAACCCATTGACCCGCCATTGATAGGGTTTTCCCGCCTGCAGCTGCAGGGCGCGGCTATGGGGGGTGAACGGTCCGCTCAAACCCGAAATATTGAATGGTTTTTCAGCCTGGCCATCGTGTAGATAGGTCGACAGCTCGGGATCAAACTGTTGGATTTGCTCCAAGAACCAGGCATGTAGCCCAATGGTGTACTGCGGATAGAGAGAACTGTCTGCGATCGCCTGTAACTGAAACGTCAAGCCAACCAGCTCAGTCGCCTTCGGCCAAAAAGACTTAGCCGACAAATCTAGAAAATCCTCCGTAGCTTTTCTGCGAGGCATCCCCCTCCCCTGTCCTTACGATTGCTCAAAGAATTGTAAATTGACGCGGTTAGGTGCTTCCACCGCGATCGCCCTGACCGGCTCACGGGAGTCGGTGGATATGTTAACCGGGCCTGAGAGAATCTTCACAGCGTGGGTTTGAAACGTCTCTATTAAGGCTGACAGGTCATCGGTTTCAAACCCGATCGCGAAGAGTCCCAGGTTGGGGGGCTTAGCCACATCAGCCAGGTATTCGCCCTTAACTGAACACTGAATAAACTCCAACATCGGGGCATTGCTGCCTGACTGAGCAATAAACATCATCCTTGATTCAGTCCCCGTTGGCAGGTTCAAGATATCGTCGATCATCCCTTGGGGCAGCACCTGGTCAAACCCCTTACTCAACCCCAGGATGTCTACATAAAACTGGGCGACTGCCTCCACATCTTCAACTAACTGAGATGCATCCAGCATAATGCCGAAATCCCCTTTAATCATGGGTATGGGTTCGGATACTCGCTCAATCAAGGCAATGGGGGTTTGGTTGGGTCCCACCATAATCGCTTCTTTTACGGTGACGGGGACCCAATCCGGCGTATAGGTGATGGGCGGACAGATAAATGGATACCCCCTTTGTTTGAAGTCATGATAGGCGGCGTCAACATCTTTGGCTCGAAAGGCGATCGTAAATAACCCATAATCGTGTGTATGGGCGCCGGTTCGAATGAATCTTCCGGAATGGGGCTTAAATTCAATCAGCTCTAGCAAGGTTGTCTGTTCGTCATTTTTGAGACAAACCGCTCGACCCGTTGTTCCCTGGGGCAAGCTCCATAGCTGCTCAAGGCCGCCAGAGTCAACCGGAGTATCCGCCACAACAGACATCTGGAGAATATCCCGGTAGAATGCCAACGATTCGCTCATATCGCGAACGCTGATCAGGATTCGAGCGATTCCATTTTTAATCATTTTAAGCTTTACCCAAATCTTATATGTCCTATTCTAAAAAGATTTCTGAGCACAGGAATATATTTATAAAATCTCCGCCATCCCCATCGATTGCTATATCTATCAAAAAAGTAAAACTGATTAATTAATTTAATGCCATCACCCCATTGCTCAATTTCTTTGAGATCATTAATGCCCCATTTAAACTGAGCAGCCTTTGAAATACTGGGGTGCGGTTTTTTACTCATCCTTATAGATAAGGGACTAATTACCTCCATCAGCATTTCAGCCCCTGGAAATTTATTTTTTATTGTAATAATTTGGTGTTTTACTTCTTCTTCCTCAAAATAATAAAATAGACCTTCTGCAATCAAAAGCATTTTTTTAGGGTTTTTATCCTTGAACTGGTCCATCCAAGAAAAATCAAGTATTGAACCCGTGATATATTTATATCTATCTGTTTCTCCAATCACATTTTTTGTAAATCTCGTCACGTCTTCTAAATCCAATCCAAACCAGTCTAATTTACCGTTGTCAACCCGAAAAAATCGGGTGCATAAGCCAGCGCCAAGATTGATAATTGTGGCGTCGGAATTTTTTTCTAAAAAACCGTTTGTTGCTTGATCCAAAATCTCTGTTCTGATTCCATGAAATACTTGATATATTTGCATATTTGAAAATTTAGAAAAATCAAAATCAATATTTTTCATGATTTCGATTGACTTTTGATCTTTAATGATGCCGTCAACCCTTTGACTTTCCAGATATCTAGCGTAAAAGGTCAGCAATAGCGTTTCTGAAACACCGGTTAGGTTTGTCATTTCCCTCACCTTTATGATTGTTTTTTTTATCGGTAACCGGGACAAAAAATCATTTACCAGATTGACTTATCTGGGATCCTGTTCATTAACTGCCACAGCCTTTAAAGCCAACAATCATTACTCGGGCTTGAGATTTTCACTCAGACGATGAATGTTCCAAAACAAGGAAAGGCCCAGTCCACCATCCACATAAATGTGTTGCCCGGTGATAAATCTGCTCTCTGGTGAACACAAAAAAGCGACCAATGGAGCCACATCTTCAGGTTGCCCCCATCTTCCCATGGGGGTGGCGTTTGGCGGCAGTTTGTCAATATAGGGAAGTTTCTCCAGATATCCATCCCAGGCTTGAGTCTTGACGTAGCCAGGGGCAACGATATTAACGGTAATGCCTCGGGGGGCGATCGCTAAAGCATAGTGCTTGGCTAGCACTTCCATCCCCGCTTTAGCCGACGCAGACATGGCATAGACTTTACCCGGGTCGTGAACCCCGTGACTGGAGATGACGACCACCCGACCCTGACCGTCAGTCATGTGTTGCAGGGCTTTCTCCATACACCAGAGAAAGGCTTTCGGGTAGATTTCTTGAGCTTCCTCATACTGTGCAAACGTAAATCCGCCAGGAAGGGTAGCGGTAATTGCGTATCCAGCCACATGAACAAACGCAGTTAGTTGGCTGTTGAAGTCTTTCTCTAATGCTTTGAAGAGAGCGTCAACGGTTTCAGGCTGCTTGATGTCTCCCGCCACTGTCACCACTTTAATGTTCGACGTTTCCAACGCCTTCTTTGCTTCGAGTGCAGCGTCGTGGTTGGAACTGTATCCAAGCACCAGGTTGAAGCCGTCGCTCGCCAGTTGACGAGAAATGGCTAGACCTATACCCCGCGTGCCTCCAGTTACCAGTGCAGCTTTCATCAGCGGCCAACAAATTTAAATTTGTCCCAGTTTAATTTGAGTCTAGCTCTTTTTTTCCCTCGGGGGGGATGCCCTGGCGAATTATTTCGTAACATCGTGTCTGATTAATCTGATTAATGAAGTTATTTTTCCAGGGACAATTTTGGCTGCTTTTTCTAGTATTATTAAAGTAAGGTTCGTCGGTCCCTGTGGAGTCCATTGCGCTTCACCTGGATGCTCTTGTTATCTTGGCTCCCATTTCAAGTAAAAGGACTAAATTAATATAGAGTTGTTGGGCGATAAGCTCAAAAAACTTTGGAACCTTCTCCTAATATAACTTTCAAGGGCTTTCACGCAGAAATCCTCACGGTTCTGTTTAGGTAAGCCTTTAAGCAATCTTACTCACTTTGTCC
>JAKSDM010000977.1 GCA_022360135.1 Pseudanabaenales cyanobacterium
CTGACAGAAGCTTTGAAGAATTCAGTACCCACTCATCAAAGATATCCAGAAACTAACTTGCAATCCCTATAAAATTTAGGTTGCGATGTTCTTCCTAGAAATATCTACTGACTGAATCGCCAGTAACCTATTCCATTAGCACCTACAACAGCCTCTGTTGAGATGAATTATAGCGCTAGAGGGACTATGAAGCTACAAGACTGGCTATTTTCTAGCATAACTTGCCCCAAAAAGCATCCCATTCAACCTAAGTCGAATGCTTCAGGCTATGACACAGAGACTGCCGGAATAGGCCACTCAAGTGCAGAGTGACTTGAGGGATGGTCCGGGTGCTGCATCAGAAAGACTAGCAGCGGATAGCATTTAGACAATTCTCGTCTCAGAAATCGCCGCAATACAGTTTCAATCTGAGACTGCAGCGCCGACCAATCCACCTCAGGTCTATCCTCTTTGGAATTACAACAAAACTCTGACCAATGGTCGCCAAGCCAATCCTCAAGCAACTGATGCATAGATTGGGCCAAGTGTTTTGGCTCCACAGGGCTGACGACACCCCTGAGATGAACTGAAGTGGGAGCCATGAGTCGCCCATTCCAGCCCACTGCCGCCGCCACCGTTACAATTCCATCTTCTGCCAATTGTTGTCGCTCCCGCAGGGTATCCCGATGCACGATACCCCTACGGGAAGAATCCACCAGCTCAATACCGGAGGATACCTTACCCACTGTTCGGATATGGGTTCGCGAAACCTCAACTACATCCCCATTGTTGATGATCACCATATTTTCTGGCGGAATGCCCATACTTTTAGCCGTCTCAGCATGTCTAACCAGCATCCGATGTTCTCCATGAACCGGCAAGAAAAATTGGGGCCGAGTCAACGCTAACATCAGCTTTTGGTCCTCTTGAGCGCCATGGCCAGAGACATGGATGCCCTTATTGCGACCATAGATCACCTTGGCCCCCTGCATCATCAGTCTGTCGATGGTGTTAACTACGGCGATAGTGTTTCCTGGAATTGGATTCGCTGAAAAGACGACGGTATCGCCTTGGCGGATTTTAATCTGGCGATGGGTGTTATTGGAAATACGCGTCAGGGCGGCCAGGGGTTCCCCTTGAGAGCCCGTTGTTAGAATCATCACCTGTTTATCAGGCCACTGTCCCAGAGTATTCAGGGGTTGAAAAAGCTCATCCTTACACTTGATATAGCCTAAGTTTCGGGCATGGGCAATTACATTTAGCATCGAGCGGCCGACTACAAACACTCCCCGTCCATGCTTTTGAGCCAGATCCAGAATCATATTGACTCGATGAACAGATGAAGCAAATGTGGTGACGATCAGACGTCCTGCTGCTTGACTGAATTCGCGATCCAAGTTGGGGTAAACGGATCTTTCCGAGGGGGTATGGCCAGGAACTTCGGCATTAGTGGAGTCGGCGATCAGGCAGAGGACACCCTTCTCACCATATTCTGCGAGTTTTTGTAAATCGAAGTACTCCCCATCGACTGGGGTGTGGTCAACCTTGAAGTCGCCTGTGTGAATGACCACCCCAACGGGAGTATGGATCGCCACACTAAAACTATCAGCAATGGAATGGGTGTTACGAATATATTCTACCAGGAAAGATTTCCCCAAGCGCACTATGTCACGAGGACGCACTGTCCTTAATTCAGTGCGATCAGAAACGCCTGCTTCCTCTAGCTTTCCAGTTAACAAAGCCATGGCTAAACGGGGACCATAAATGACTGGAATATCAAATTGCTTGAGATGAAAGGCGATTCCGCCGATATGGTCTTCATGCCCATGGGTAACAATCATTCCCTTGATTTTGCGGCGGTTCTCCCGCAGATAGGTAACATCTGGCAGCACGATGTTAACCCCATGCATGCCGTCAGTTGGGAATGCTAAACCCGCATCTAGCAACAGAATTTCATCATTAATCTCGAAAATGCAGGTGTTCTTACCAATTTCATGAAGACCCCCAAGCGGAATGATCTTGAGAGCAAGATTTGAGTTGTTTTGACCCATAAGTATCCTTGTATGAACTTTTGATTCGAAATAGAGAAATAGAGAAGACTATGCTGAA
>JAKSDM010000127.1 GCA_022360135.1 Pseudanabaenales cyanobacterium
GGACATGGTTTCCACCATGGGCTTAATTTGATGTATCGCTGCAAACTCGATCATTTCCTGCATAAAACGCCGTCCGCCGACAACGCTGCCCACCACAGACTTTTGACCAAAAATCAAGGGCAGTAAGGGCACTTGCAAATTGGAAACCGGAAGTCCCACAAAACAGAGTTTGCCATTATTGGCCAACAACCCAAAGGCCGCATCCCAATCGGTTTCCCCAGAGACAGTACTCAGAATCAAATCAAAGGCGCCAGCCAATGCCTGCATATCCTCTGCCGCGCCCCACCTTTGGAAATGGTGTGCGCCAAACGCCTTGGCCTGAGATTCCTTGGAGGGGGAGGTAGAAAAGGCAGTCACTTCCGCTCCCATAGCTCGGGCAAATTTCAGCGCCAAATGTCCTAGGCCGCCAATGCCCATGACCCCGACTTTCATGCCGGGATAGGTAATGTGGGTGCGAAGAGGGGTATAGACCGTGATACCGGCGCATAGGAGAGGGGCGGCGCTGGCGGAATCTAAGGCGGCGGGGATTTTGTAGGTGAAATCCGCGGGAAGTCGCACCCGATCAGCAAAACCCCCATGGTTGCCTACAATCAGCCCGGTGTAGCCCTGGCGGCAGATATTTTCCTCCCCTCGTAAACAGTGATCACAAACCCGGCAAGCGTTGCGGATCCAACCCACCCCCACCCGATCGCCTACCTGGAGACCACTCACCTTTGCGCCCATCGCCGCCACTTCCCCCACCACCTCATGGCCTGGCACCAAGGGAAACTGGCTAACCTTCCAGTCGTTATCCCGCATATGCAAATCGGTGTGGCAAAGACCGTTGTGGGTCACCCGAATTTCCACGTCTCCGCTGTCAAGAGGAGCGGGTTCATACTGCCAAGATTGTAATTTTTCACCGGGATTTAAGACAGCATAGGCGTGGAATTTGGTTGTCTGAGTTGTCGTTGTCGGGTTCATGGACCTAGTTTTTCCTTAAAACAAACAGCAGAACTGATTAAAGGAGCGTCCCAAACACTGGGTGTGGATGACTTTGCCTTTGGTCGGGGATAGCAGTACGGAATGGCGCTGAACGGCTTAGAGCGGCGGCGGGACTCTCAGTCCCTTGAGCGATCGCCCCTGCTGCTCCACTGTTAATCCCTTACACTGCACTAAAACTCCAAAGTTGCCCAACCCCATCGGGTCAATCAATCGATGTAGGGTGTCTCGACGACGCAGCGCCCCTTGCAGGGTTGAGGGGTCGGCTTGAGTAATTTGGGAGATAGCGGAGAGGCGATCGCCCAAACCTAAGGCCATCAAAAACATGCCTTGCTGGGTAAATCCCACGGTTTCCAAATCCCACAGTTCA
>JAKSDM010000159.1 GCA_022360135.1 Pseudanabaenales cyanobacterium
ACTTATTGCTATGCCTGGCGATCAGGACCTGGAAATCCGTGTTGGCCAACGACTTGAGGTCAACCGTGTCAGGCAGGCGGTGTTTAGACATCGTGAATTCCCTGTGATAAATGATTACGACTATTGAGGCGGCGGAAGAATACTAACGACAGCTGCTATGCTCAATACCGTCAGGAATAGCTGCAAAGTGTACAAACAGAGTTGGAGCATCGTGGTGAACTCCTTGATAGATGATAGCTTAGGTTAACGATAGATTTTGTTGAGATAGTCTAAGCGCTGTTGCAGGAACTGTTGATCAACTTCACTGGCTTCGGCATTAATTTCGGCCTGGATTTCTTCGATCTCCTCTTCCGACAACCTGAGGCGGTCATCAGCGATCGCGTTGTCGAGAATTCGATGGAGGCGTTTAACTGCATTCGATTCTGCCATTAGATGCATCCTGAGTAACTTTAGCGATCGCAGCTATGGCCGAAGGCGGCCCGTACTTGCCAATCAATCGTCTCCCATGATCTCATCGGCGCGACGGAACAACGACCGCAACGACCTTTCGAACGGGTAAATATTGTTTGAACCGTACTCATGGGGTTGCAGTTGCGCCAGGTTGGCAGCCTGCCCCTTCCCTAAAACCTCTAGCCAAGTTTCCCGGCGGCGGAAATCATAGCCTTTGCCGAACAGCTTCTTTAGCTGCTTGGTGCTGGCGACGCCGTACATTTCGTAAGCCTCAAGCTTGAGGGACTGGAGCGAGGGGCGGGTTGACTTAGACATGGTGGGGAGTTTGGAGTGTGACTGGACTTGGCGCGATCGCCCTATATGTTTAGTATGCTCATTTTTATAAGTATAGTCAATACAGAATACTCATGATTTTAATATCTTTATTATCGTAGTAATATTACGACGATGAGTATATACTGATGGTTGGTAGCATAGGGGGTATGACAGTGAGAAACACCCTGAAAGCTCTACTGAAGAGCAAAGGTAAAAAGCGCTATTGGCTCTGGAAAGAAACGGGGCTAAGCCAGAACACCGCTTATCGCTTGGTCGATGACCCTAGCTATATTCCAGGCGGTGAAGTCATGGATGCCGTCTGTAAGGCTTTGCGGGTTCAGCCTGGTGAATGGCTCGTGTGGACTCCAGACGAGGATGAAGATGATGCTGAGGGAGATCGATCTCAATAAGCAACTGGAGATTTTCCGTGAAGCCCCACTGGAGCAAGATTGAGAGCGGTTTAATTTGGAGCGCCAACCAACATGACGGACTATATGGATTGGGATGAGCCAATCTTAGAGAAGGATTACAATCGAGCGCGTAAACTATGCAAAGACAAGGCTAGGCATTATTCTGAGCCCGGATACCCAGTTGAGCATATTGGTACGGTCCATGAGGATCAGCCCGATGGCTCAACCAGCCAGAAGTCGAACTGGCGCTGCAAGTTCAGATCCCACAATCAGTAGAGATAGACATGGACAAAATCAACATCCTTTTCTTCAAATACCCGCCAGAGCCTCAGTATAGTGTTTTCGAGGATGATCCTAATCCGTCTGAAATCTGTACTGACTATGGGGTAGAAACCTCAAAGTCCATCCCATCCATTGGCGAGACCAGATCTCATAGACGGCATGAATGGGTTGAGGGTGAATGCAAATTAATCCCCACCCTTTGGAAGGTATTTGACGTTCAGACTTGCGATCGCATTTCCTTTGTCCATCTCAGTCTAGACGGCTCTAAGACGGAACTAGAGCCAATGGATCCTGATCGGGTGCTGGAGGTGGTGATATCCCCTGAGAAAACAATGTTATCTTGGCCAGAGCCTGGCTATGAGGTTGCAGTTGATGATCAAGTTGATGACTGCAATGTAGACAGTATTTTTGTGTTTACACCTGTCAATGGTTATGAGGTCCACGTTCTTTGGTGCTCCCCGGCAATGGCATTGGCTTAGTCCCCACACATTCCCGGCATGGCTGGCGCTCTTCCCTGCCCCACCTGTACCGAGGATGGAGGCGCCCAAGGGGAACTTGATAGGGAGTGCAAGATTATCATCAAGGAGCCATGAAATGAATCTACAGGAATACCAGGGAAAGACCGCCAGGTTTAAGGCTGGCGACGTATCACACAAAGAAGCGCTGGCAGTATGGGCGTTAGGCATCGCTGGCGAGGCAGGCGAAGTAGCCGAGGCAGTAGTCATGAAGCGAAAACAAAAGATAGGTGAGGAGCTAGGGGGCGAACTGTTTTACGTCGCAACATTGGCGGGCGATTTGGGCTTGAGCCTATCCGAATTCTCCTTGGATTTCAGAATAAATTTCAGGATGAAGTTCGCAACTTTTTGCAACCCGGAATCTTTGGCCTTAGACCTGTCAATCAAGGCGGCAAGGATGGCGGAACTCATCAAGAAGCATCTTGGGCAGGGACACCCAATAAAGATGGCGGCAGTCAAGGAATTGCTTGCAGATTTGCTGTTATGTATGGCATCCCTGGCGGCAGAATACGAACTCACCCTAGACGCCATCGCACAGCAGAACATCGACAAGCTAGCCAAGCGCTATCCTAGTGGGTTCTCCACATCTGACAGTTTGACCCGCAGCGATCGGGGAGGCTGACTGGTCTGTTGCGATCTCCTTATGAAGCATCGGCAGAAGCGCGATGCATGGCCAGCTGCAAATTTTCTGGCCATGCCCCGGTAACCGGGTTTCTTGCCACGATCTTGCTTTCGTGTTCAGCGCGCTCTCTCCACCACACCCAGATATAGCC
>JAKSDM010000321.1 GCA_022360135.1 Pseudanabaenales cyanobacterium
AGGGTCATTGGGAACCCAGTATCAAAGGGTTGTCACTACTGACGAAAGCGGCGACCGGGTAACCGAAGATGAGTTAGGCAATCCCCTCAGCTTTAGCGGCTCGGGCAGAGATGATTTGTGGACATTCCAGTTAGGCGTTGTGCGAGATCGGCGGAACAACCCCTCTAACCCCACCCGTGGAAGTTTATTGCGACTGGCGGCAGAGCAATCTGTGCCGGTGGGGTCGGGCAGTATCTTGTTGAATCGCCTCAGAAGCAGCTATAGTTACTACATTCCGGTCGAGTTGACTGGGTTTGGGAACGGGCCTGAAGCCTTCGCATTCAATGTTCAGGCAGGCACTGTCTTAGGAGATTTACCTCCATATGAGGCCTTTGCTCTGGGCGGCGGCAATTCGGTGCGGGGCTTTGAGGAAGGGGGATTGGCGGCGGGCCGCAGCTTTGTTCAAGCCACAGCGGAATATCGCTTTCCTTTATTCGCCTCGTTCTTGGGAGGAGTTTTGTTTGTTGATTTCGGTAGCGCTTTGGGCACGCAAGGCGATGTCCTGGGCGATCCGGGCCTGGTTCGAGACAAACCTGGCAATGGTTTTGGATTTGGACCGGGTTTGCGGGTGCAAACCCCCCTGGGTTCCCTGCGGATTGACTTTGGCTTTAATGATGACGGGGGTAGCCGTATCCATTTCGGGATTGGAGAGAGATTCTGATGCTTTAACCTGGACTACGCCTTTCCTTATGGGATTGCTCCAAGCGCTGTATTGCCATTAGACATAATTTGATCCTGTGCAGTGCAGTTTAGGATCGTGGATAAGGCTGCTCCACTGACGATAATTCCGCCCGGAAATACTAACATGAGGTTGACACGAAGTGTCTCCTTTTGAAAACAGGGTTCTTGCAATTATTGACCTTTTTTTGCCATAAAAAATTTTGCATATGTACTGCCTTGCGTCTTTTAACGGCTTGATAAATACAAGGTCAGTACTGTTGGTAATTAAACCAACACTCACCACATCACTTTGTTATATGAAGCTTTTCCAGCTGAATAAGTCTATCATCAAGCCCATATAGTTTTAGAGATTGAATACAAGACTTAGTATATCTACTCTTGACTTCTTTAAATTCTTTCAAAGAGTACTTTTCAGGTTGTTTAAACTTTGTTTGCAAATAGCTTCTGAAAGATAATGGAGTCAAAATACCCCTATAGGGTAATAGAATAGAAGACAGTATTTAAGTTAATTTCGTACCAGGCCAAGATTAGCTCCTTGATTGTTTAACCTTTGTGCGCAAAAAGATTCGGCGGTCAGTCGTCCGGTTTAATTTGCTCATAAGTTAGCCTTCAACTTTAATCAATCGTGGAGCAGTTGGACTAAAACTGGTGTCAGTGGCGTGAGGCAGAGCAAATGCTGATTTTGCTGCATGGTAGTGACCTATGGCTAGGAAATCATCATTACACCTAAAATTTATTTGCGGAAATCATATCGCAGGGATTGAATGTAAAGACACAGGGCAAATCGAGTGCATCTCAGTTTTGTAAGACTTATTTTGAGAATTGACCA
>JAKSDM010001154.1 GCA_022360135.1 Pseudanabaenales cyanobacterium
CTCAACTACGGTCTCGCCAAAAACATTGCGGTTAGAGCCTACTTGCTCAGAAACTCCCAGGAATGTATAGGTTTGCTTTGGCTTTTGAATGCCCTTGAGATACTCTACAGCAGCCGTGCGCCCCCGCGATTCCAAATACTGGACAGCCAAATCTACAGAAATTACGTCATGGCCATGGTTAGAGCCTTCTAGTCCCTTAATGCCCACACACATGGACCGTTTGTTGATCACAGCGATCGGACCAGGGGTATTGACCGCTTCGCAAATACGAACATATAGGCCTTCAATATCCTCACCATCCCCTTCCAGCACCTTCAACCCATGGCCTTCCAGGGTCTGTCTGACACTAAACCCAGGCAGATATTGCGAAGGGTGTCCAGCAATGGTGACATCGTTATCATCAATCAGTAGCTTAACGTTGATGTGCTGGGCAACCGCGAGCCGAGCCGCTTCCGCATCATTGCCTTCCTGCTGAGACCCGTCAGACCCTAGACAGAAGACCGTTTTTCCGGGATTCGCCAGCGCTACGCCATTCACATAGGGCCACATATGTCCCAATCGACCCGAGCTAAATTTAACCCCAGCGGTTAGCCCTAACTCCGGATGTCCGGGCAGAGTAGAATGCGCTTCTCGATATCGCAGTAGCTGCTCAACGGGTAATTCACCCTGCAGAGCGGCCATCAAATACTGGGTGGCCACCCGATGTCCAGCTTCATCAAAGAAAATGGGCACAAACTTGTCTGGATTACCATGGAAGAGAGCATCCAGGATCATCACTTCCGGGACAGTATCATAAGGTCCCCCCGTGTGACCGCCTACCCCTCTAGCGGCGCCAGTGGCTGTGAAGAACACAATTGCGTCGCGGCAAAGCTGAATATTAGATTTCAGGGTCGCTAGTTGCTCATCGGTGAGGGTTGGCTTCGCAGGATTTAGCGCTAAGGATTTATAGGCGCCCAGGTCGATCGGGAAGGTGGCTTTAGCAGTAGTCATGAATTATTTTCCTGAAGGTTATCGCAGTTTTCACTTGGGGGGCGCAACCAGTACTTCTCAAGGGCGCTACGCGCCAGTGCGGGCCCAATAGAACTGTATAGGGAGGGATTCCAGGATGCTTTGCTTTCCCTGTCTCCCTGACTTTAAGCTCAATCAGCTGCATTGCACTGAGTTGAGAATTACTATCAGTATCTGACATAAACAGGACCAGTAAGGTTGCGTTAACTCAACGCATCAATCAAAATTTATCAACTTTGTATACTTTAGTAAACAGCATGCCAGGAGTCAGTAACCAACCTGAGCTACTGTCTACTTTGAGAGAACATGCAGCAGTCTGCAGCTAGCCTAATGGCGGAATGGATCCGCCGAAGGCTTTAGCCGCTATGATTGATGTACCTTGGCAGGGAGCGATAGCAACCGCGATCGCCCTCGATAGGGCTGTTTCAATAAACGGCGAGTTAGCCTGACAAAATAGCCCTATCAACAATCAACACCCAAAACTTTCGTCTAGGAGGAGTCTCCTCATTAATGAAAACAGAGCGGCTTTGTGGTTGAGTCATTTTGAGGCGCCACAGGAATCCGCTTGAGAAACCCAAACACTTCCTTACGGGCCCAGATCCTACCCTTTGCATCAACCTTAAAGTCTTGACCGGGAATATACCCTGCAAAGGTGAGTTGAAGAACAAGTGTACTTACTTCAGATTTTGTCAGATGACGAATGGTCATGAATACGAATCAAACTCCTTGATCTCTGACAGCGTCCAACCTAATCTGTCAACTCTGAAAAATCTATGAACACCGCAGGCGATCGATTAATGTTTTCCTTTGAGTCTTTATGCAAATAAATGTAACGGATTTATTAAAAAATCGCAACACGGTTTACAAAAACTGGTTAGCTTGAGAACCATCTCGCTGATCTCAGCTTGCTTAAGTCGCTCACCTTTGTTTTCCCCATTTTGAGCATTTTCCTAAACACACTGGCGTCACCCCTCAGGGGACTATCCTTGGTTACGATTTGAGTAAATTAAAATTTTGTAAGAGTTTGGCGTTTTCTGGCGTTAACAAGGTCTGCAAGCTTTCAAGCTGATTCAGCAAGTTGATTTCGCGGGTATATTCTTCTTTCAAAACATTAAGATAGCGATCGCGCTCCTGATCGGAATCAGCATTCTTGAGCATGTGGATGATCATATTGATGTTGGAGAGCGGTTCTCGTAAATCGTGAATCACCTTCCCCAACATTTCCCCTCTAATATCAGCTAATTTTTGATGCTCCTCAGTTGATTGTTGCTGCGTCAGCAGGTCTTGCTTTAACTGTTGAGCTTGTTGAGAAATATCTATCGTATGTTGTTGCAATACGGATTGTCGCTCTAAGCGACTCTTAACGGCGCGTAACAATTCAGAATTCTCAAAGGGTTTAGTCAAATAGTCATCAGCGCCGAGTTCCATGCCTTGGCGTAGATCGGCTCGATCTGCCTTAGCGGTCAGGAAAATGACTGGAATGGTTTCGGTTGTGAGTTCTTGGCGAAGCGCTTTGAGAACGCCATAACCATCCATACCCGGCATCATGATGTCGCAGATAATCAAATCTGGGGTATGTATCTTAGCCAGTTTTAAGCCTGAGTTTCCCTCAGCGGCGGAGATGACTTCAAAGTCGCTAAATTCTAATATTTGCTGGATATTTTCTCGAACTTGGGTTTCGTCCTCAATTACAAGAATCCGTTTCATCGTTGCCATCTTCCTTCTCTGATTAAGCGACTACAAGAGATAATTTGGATCAGTCCAAGATCCAAAGGGGGCTGACTACATGGTTTACACAGAAATGGACTGGGCATTAATGGTTACTTAATCAGAACACCACCTTAAATATTCCCTTAATCGTATTTCAGAGCGACACTTTGCTGGTAATCCTTAGGAATGAGGGTTTGTAGCGATTTTCACTCGTGTAGAAGACATCTGAGGCAATCGGTATTGAACCCCTGTCTTTAATCAGTGTGAAAAGGAATAATCACTGTGAAAGTTGTGCCGACGCCAACTTCACTGCTGACTTTAATATGGCCGCCGTGGAGTTCTGCGCATTTTTGAGTAATGGAGAGTCCTAGTCCGGTGCCCTGAATGTTCCCCACGTTCTGAGCTCGATGGAAAGACTCAAATAATTTCGGCAGATCCTCGGGTGGAATCCCGATGCCTTTGTCTTTGACTTGGAAAACTGCAAGATTGGATTCAATCCGTAGGTCAAGTGAAACAAGGCTGTGCTCGGGTGAATATTTGACACTATTGGAAAGTAAATTGGTCAAAATTTGTCGCAATAGCTTTTTATCCACACAAACTTCGATGGGATGCGTTTGCTTGATGGGGTGATTCACTGTGTGAATAGTCAGGTTCAATTGGTGATTCGGGGCGCTGATTTGTAGATCATCCACCAAGCCTCGGCAAAAAACGGCCAGGTCAAGGGGACCTGGCTCGAAAGCGAGTTTACCCGCTTCGGCTTTGTTGATCAGCAGAATATCATCCAGGAGTTGGGTGGTGTGTTTGACGTAAGTTTGAATGGTTTGCAAGTGTTTTTGCTTTTTAGCCTCATCCAATTTATGGCTGAAGTCTTTCAGGATGCCAGCCGAGGAAGCGATGACGGCGAGAGGCGTCCGGAACTCATGGGAGGTCATGGAAACAAAACGAGATTTGAGATCGTTGAGTTCCTTTTCTTTCGCTAATGCATTGCGGATATTCTCCTCGGCTTGTCGGCGTTTAGTTTCGCTGCGCTTGCGTTCACTGATATCCTGTGCAGTGCCGATATACTGTTGCACTTGACCCTCTGGATCCCTCTTAAAGATGGTGTCTCGACTATTGAACCAATGCCACTGACCATCAACATGCCTGATGCGATATTCGACCTCCATTACTTCACCATCGACGGCATGTGAGATCGCTGCAAAATGCTGATTTACTCGCTCCAGATCTTCGGGATGAACTAAGTGCTGCAGGAAGTTAGACCCCATGGCTTGAATATCTTCCGGGGAATAGCCAAGTTGATGGGTAATCTCACGGTTAGTATAGAGGTTGCGGTATTCAACCAGATCATAGATATAGAGAATATTGGGGCTGCTATCGGCAACGCTTTGCATAAATTGTTGGCTTTCCCGTAGGGAATGCTCTGCTTGCTTGCGATCGCTGATATCTCGAATAATGCTTTGGACAACGCGCTTGCCCGAATACTTAATCACGCTTGAGGTGATATCTACGGGGATGATCGCGCCATCGTTCCGCAGCACTAATGTATCTTGCACTCGCCCTGAACCCTTTAGCAGGATATGATCAAACGCCGTTAGCAGTCTCTCCTGTTCTTGCGGTGGATGAATTTGAGCCACTGTCATTTGACAGATCTCAGCTTGCGTCAGACCCAATAGCATTTCTGCGTTGCGATTGGCTTCGATCAGATTTCCTTGGGTATCTGCTTGGAGGATGGCGTCACTGGCGTCATTCAGCAATGCTCGATGCTTAGCTTCCGATTCCTGCAGCGCTTGCTGCGCCTGCTTTTGTGCTGTGACATCTCGAAAAATTGACCGGGTTGCGACAGGCCGCCCTTCGCTATAACGGCAATTAACCCCCCCGGCTAGGAGGACAGCATCACCATTCTTGGTTAGGTAAGTGACCTCAATTCTCTCAATTCGCTTAAGGGTTCCCGCGCCCAACTGGTCCAAGATTTGCAGATAGTTCTGGCGACAATCTGGGTGGAGAATATCAGAGATTGAAAGCTGTTTAATCTCATCTTCACTATATCCCAAGGTCTCTCGCCAGGCCCGATTAACATAGATAAAGCGGTTGTCTATCAAGGAAATGCTTTGCATCAAATCATTGGCATTATCGAAGAGGTCTTGCAATTGGGCTTGACTTTCTCGTAAGACCTCTGAAACTTGCTTACGTTCAACAATCTCCCGCAGAAGCTGTCGATTAGCCTGACTTAAGATTTTAGTCCGCTCTTCGACAATCACTTCCAGCTCTTGGTTGAGCTCTTGTAGAGCCTCTTCTGCTTGTTTACGATCAGTGATGTCAATTCCAGTGCCGATAATGTATTCAACCTCTCCCTGAGGATCAGCGATCACACTATCAGACCAGGCAATCAAACGGCGATGGCCATCCCGCGTGACCCAGTAATTCTCAGATTGAATGGGAATCTGTTTGACCCGTAGTTCGGCAAAGATTGCTTTCACTAACTCAATGTTTTCGGGAATCAGAAATAAGTCCCAAATATACTGACCGACCACTTCATCGGAACGGTAACCTGAAATTCTCTCACAGGCTTGATTGAAGCGGACGATTCGCCCCTGGCGATCCATCACAACCACTAAGGCGTCCGCCACACTCAAGATGGCGGAGACAAAGTTCCGCTCTTGCCTCAAGGCAATTTTCTGTTGTTGCAGTTCTTGAGTCCGTTCCTCAACTTGCCTCTCTAATTCAGCATTACGGCTTTGAAGCAGTTCCATCTGCTCTGCTTCTAACTGTCCAACCCTTTGTTTGAGACGTTGGACAGTGCTGAACATCTTGACCGGATCGAGAATTTGCAACAAACTAGTTGGGCTGACAATTCCGATCAACTCATCCTGGTCGCTCATGACAATCAGTTGTCGGATTGCTCGCCGTTGTATTGCCTGGTGGGCTTCCCACAAAGGTTGTTGAGGACTCAGGGTGGCCAACAGGGTATTCATCACAGCCCCAGCCCGGAGCTGGCGGATATCTAGCTTTAATGCCTGCAACTGGACAATGTCTCGCGCCGTCAATAGACCTAGAGGCCGCCGTTGGTTATGGGTGTCTGGATCGATAATCACAGTGCAACTGACTTGATGGATGTTCATCAGTTGAGCCACTTCCCAGATAGAGGCTGTGGTTAGGGTATGGACTACCTCATGGGTCATCACTTCAGAGACAAACCGCGTCCTCAACA
>JAKSDM010000013.1 GCA_022360135.1 Pseudanabaenales cyanobacterium
CAGCCTGACGTTGCAGTATTCATGGAAATCGATCAGGATTGGGCTGATCAGCTTGATGATCTCCAGGATCTGCTTCCCCATGGCTTCGGTCAGCTCAATCCTGACAATCTGGGTCTGTTGGTCTATAGTAAGCAGACGCTTGTAAACCCCGCCATTGAGTTTTTTGGCGTCGCAGGTAACGTCAGCGTTTTAGGTGAGTTAACTGTCAACGGCCAAGTGATCTCTTTGGTGGCGACCCATCCTTTGCCACCGGCTAAACCTAGCTTCTTCCACGCCCGCAATCGACAACTGGAACTGATCAGCCAGCATATCCAGGCCGTTGAATCGCCAGTTGTGCTGGTCGGCGACCTTAACACCACAATGTGGTCGCCCTATTACAAAAAATTAGTCCACAGCACTGGCCTCAAAAATACGCGTCGAGGTTTCGGTCTACTACCCACCTGGCCAACGCGAGGAACCTATCACAGGATTCCAGATATAGTTACACCCTTCTTATCCATTCCAATTGATCACTGTTTGATCAGTCCTGAACTGCAAGTCACTGATATTCGCACGGGTCCAGACACGGGCTCAGACCATCGGCCGCTGATTATTGATTTACGGATTGGAGTTGCTTAGTTTTAGGTTAGAAGGCTGGGGTTAGAAGGCTGGAAGGTTGGGATGAATGCCCATATCAGGGCAGTGTAACCAGCGTTAACTCTGCGATCGCACTCCTCACTGCCTCTAGTTTCTCGGCCACAGTATGGTTGATCAACAGAGTTTCCGCCATGACTAAACCTGATTCGATGGTTTTACACACCCCACAACGCCAGAGATAGAACCCCCCGTTCCAAATCGCTGAGCGCATGAGTTCGCTGGCTTGACCCGATAAGACCTGCTGCATGGCTTTAACCAATTGGGGAGTATCCTTGAGCGGAACATCCTCCCCGCCGAATCCATAGTCTCTAGGATGGAGCAAGAGTCGTTCGAAGCCAGTTCCATCGGGTTTGCCTAAGGCGATAATAGCGGTCCGAGCCCGAGGAATATCACAGCTGCCCTCAAGTCCCTTTACCATCGTATAGAAGTGATTTCCCCGCAAAGTATAGGTTGCTCGGGCCATTTCCTCAGTGGGGGGATGGACAAAGCCTGTGACAATATGGGCGTCGCCATCATAGGGCGACCACATCAGTTCAATTGTGGCGAAGGGCGGACGTTTGCCGATTTGATCCCGGTAGGGCGTGATCGCATTGGCTGCTGGGAAATGCTGAGGGATATAGATAAACCCAAATCCAGTGCGCTCAAATAGCTGCTGCGCCTGGGGTAAAGCCAGATGATGCAAGGGTAGATCGAGTCCTCGCCAGATGTCAATGAAAGGGACACCTTGCTTGGTGGGCATGCGATCGCCCCCATGCATAATCACCGGCACACCGGCCGCTGTCAGGATTAGGGCGGTCAGAGGACTGATGGGGGCTGTGCGCGAGCGGCCGTCATAGGGAGAGCACAATACCGTTACCGGATAGGTGGACTGCACAGGCGCAAATTTAGGACCGAGCTGATCGTAAGCATCCAACATCCCTGCTAACTCTTGGGGGATCGGGCGCTTGATTCGATGGGCGATCATAAAAGCCCCGATCTGAGCTGGAGTGGCTTCCTGCATTAGCATCATATGAGTGGCCGCCGCTGCCTCTGGTCGAGTCAGATCTTTAGCAGTGTGGGCGCCGCTGCCAACCTTCTTAAGCAAATCCCTAAACGCATGGCTCATGTTTTCGGATAGCGATTACTTTAAGGGAACTAAAGACGGCTGTTCAAGCATAGGGGCGGAACGGGTTGCAGCCAGGTCTTGCACCAATTCACAGAAATTCCGAATAGGGGGGATTTGCAACCTATCTTGGGTCGTTACTAACACCACCTGACGCATCAGGTTGGGGGCTTCTATCGCTCGCACTTCTAGAGAGGTGTCCCGACGCCCCTCGATCAGAGCGGATCGGGGCAGGAGAGCGATAAACTGACCTTGCCGCACAATTCCCCGGAAGGCATCCAGTGTATTCAATTCTAGAGCTGCTTTTAAGGTCGCGCCATAGCGCTGGAATTGCGCTTGCACCAGCCGTTGCATCCCATAGCCGTCTTTAAAAACAACCTGTGGAAATTTGGCCAGTTCTGACCAGGGAACTTGGTCGTACTGGGTCAACGGATGATGGGCTGACATTAGCACCTCTACAGGCTCCTGATACAGGGAGTGCACCACCATCTCGGGGCTAGTTGTCAACAAGGGGTTGTCCATCACAATGGCAATATCGACTAACCCATCTCGCAGAACTTTCAAGGAGCGATCGCTGCCTAGAGCCGTCACTCGCAGTTGCACCTCTGGATGCTCGTGACAAAATTGCTTCAGCACAGGCGGCAAGAAATTAGAGCATACCGAGTGAATAGCAGCGACACACAGCTCGGGTTGTTTCCCCGCCATCAAGTCCGCCAACTCCTGGGTCACATGTTTCCATTCCTGACAGATTCTGCGGACTCTTGGCAAAAGACATTCACCTCCCACCGTCAGCTTGGCCTGGGCAGTGCGATGGAATAGAGACGTCTTCAACTCTGTTTCTAATGCCTGAATCTGGCGACTTACGGTTGACTGAGTGACTCCACACCGACGAGCGGCTTCTTGGAAACTGCCAGTCTCAGCAACCGCTAAAAAAGCCTGCAACTGCTCTAAGCGCATGAAATTTGGGCTTCAAATATAAATAGGGTAATCATGTCAATTTAACGGACTTCCGCACAGTATTTAGTAAGACTTGATACAACTCAGGCAGGCATATCTATGAGAGAAAACTATATTATTTCTAAATTATATTATTTCTAAACTATTTCTGATTCAAGATAAAAGGTCTATTGGGTAGCTAAGGAAATGGGGATGATATCCTAACTACCACTCCTGCAACGCGACTTCAATTCCTTGGCGAAGCTGAACCGATAAGTCTGTCTGATTGAGTCGGTTTTGTAGCCTGGTGTAAGCGGCTTGCGGGGCGAGCTGTTTGAGGGCGGCAATTCCATGCAGGCGTATGCCTACATCCGTATCGGCCAGTAGTTGGATTAAGGGGTCTAGGGCGCACAATTGACCTAATTGAGCTAATCCCAGAGCGACTGCCTGCTTAAGTTGACTCGATTGATTGACAACGCCATCGGTCTCTAGGAGAGAAATCAAGACTTGTGTGGCGGCTGCTTTTAAGGGGGGCGTTTCCATGCGTCCCAAGGCCATGATCACTTCATAGTGGACCTCTGCTGATTCTAAAGCCAGGCCCTGGGATAGGTAGGATAGGGCGGTTTCGGTCGGTATCCAGCTGAGGGAGCGGATAATCTCAATCTGTAGGGATACGGGGGTGTGGGGTCGCTTGAGGGCGGCTAAAAGGGCTTGGGCGGCCGATTCAGTCCCCAAACGTCCTAGGGCGATCGCGGCGCACCGACAAACCTCTAAATTGACATCCCAAAGTCGAGCTTGCAACTGATCAACTAAATCGAATTGATCGAGCAAATCGCCTCGAAGTCCCAATGCCGTGACAGCTTCCCGCCTGACTGGCGAGACTTCATCTTGCAATGCACTGATCAGAACAGGGGTTATGCGAGCGTCACGAAAGCTACTCAGGGCTTCGATAGCGATGGCTCGAATCGGGGCTTCGGGATCATTGACCACTTCCAGCAGCGGGGTGATTGTGGCTGACTGGCGAATTTGCGCCAGGGCCTTTACAGCGAGTGACCGATGGGCGCTGTCTCCTAATAAATTGCTCAAGGCGACCACTGCCGATGGCCCCAAGTTAGCCAAGGCTTCTGCCGCAATCAGGCTTAAATCCTCATCTTCAGCCGTGATCAGGAGATGGATCAAAGCGGCTACTGTTTCAGGTTGGTCAAACTGACCCAGAATGCGAGCGACAAACCAACGCAGTTCCCAGTCGAGTTCATCGTCCTGAATCCGCTCAATCAGCGGCGCGATCGCCACTGCGCCGAAATCAGAAAAGCGTTTGGCTACCTCCCAACGCGCTTGAAAATCTCCAGTCTCTAGCACCGTCAGCGCTTCAGCTAGGGCGGGCGTAATGGTAGAGGGGTGCAATTGGATGGCTGGTTGCCGCAAGTAACTTCCTCCTTCATTCAGTCTCAATCATCTGCTCAAGCGTGAACGATGACAAGC
>JAKSDM010000681.1 GCA_022360135.1 Pseudanabaenales cyanobacterium
CTTGATAGACGTACTCATTTGCTTGATCGGTGTAATCAATTGCTAGATTGACCTACTCTAACCGTGCCCCAACGCATGTATTAATATCGAGCAGGCGGGACGGGCTTAGGTGACGCCATGGTAGATGCTGTATAACTGCCTCATGGGGGTGCTTATCATGCAAAAGCGCTGCATCAGATCCCTGTTTCCCATACTTAACCGTCAAAAGTGCTTAATAACACCCTGCTTTCCCGGAGTTAGTCAGCAAAATTTCAGTATAAGTTCTGTGAATAGGGTATTATTACGCAAAAGTGCTGGATAAGATCTGGAAGTGTGGATCTTATCCAGCAGATCTGACTTTAACTTACAAATTATACCTCAAGTCTTCGGTGGGGTTGCAGTTGAAAGGTTGTTTATGAGTATTTACACTTAAATGGCTTTAAGTTCCCGGACGGGGCGTAGCTGAAAACAATTGGGGAGATAGCAGTAAAGAAGGTTGCCAGATTACAATTGCTGCATCAGACAGTCGTTGTTACGGTCGGCGTAAAATGAAAGTAAAGCGTGTTCTAGACTAAAAGCGATGTACACAGCAGAGGCAAATGTTCAATTTGCGATTTGTATCGCTGGTGAAAAGGATGGGGATCTAGACGTTTGGAAAGTTTATCGTGTTCTACCAGACCCAAAGGCAAAAGCAGTAGGCTGTCTGCGAGTAATCGATGAATCTGGAGAGGATTATCTCTATCCCCAGAATCAGTTTGTGATTGTGGAATTACCTGAAGAGGTTCGAGAAAGATTACTAGCAGTGGTTGATAAGTAAGGCAAGTATGTATTGGGTCAATAGTAGGGTAGATGCGATGCAGCGACAGCCAGGATAGCTATTCCACAAGAGAAGGAAAGACATCCTGGTAGGATTGCCTCTGGTCTGTCCAAGGTGTAAGGCGCTACAGTCCGAATGACTCTCTCAACTGAATGGGAAAAGTCAGGTTTCCTTGGAATTGACAGTTGTTGAGTTTAATTGTCTTATCTTTGTCTTAACTGAGTTATTTGAACTCAACTCAAGATTTTTACCTTGGCTGTCATTCTGCACATTGCCACGACTTTACAAAGATAAGGAGGTGCTTTGCTGTGAAAAAGAAGCGAGTATTTATGCTTTGGGTTTACCGCTCTGGGGGCTGCCATTGGAGTACTGAGCATTGACAAAACAGCCCTCAGTGTTCATGAGTGCTATATAGAAACTGACGATGGTGAGTTAGTAAATTTAGATGCGATGTGCGAACCGTCCGACACCCTAGAAGCAAGACAACGACGTTCGATGGAGATATTCGAGGAAATATCTGCAGCGTCAGGGGCCATCATGGGAGTGGTTAAGTTTGGAGACGCAAGTGCTGATGAAATAGCACAACTAGCAGAACTCGATCAACGGCTCCAAGAAGCCATCGCGCTCGATCCCGAAAAACCAGGGCACTGGCGCTTTCTGGAATTCTCAAGGAATGGACTGGCAACCTCCAAGGAAGGATAGACCTTAGCAGACGAATTCGAGATATACACGCACAGAGAGGCAATGAACACGCTGCTAAAAACTACGACATGTACATTCAAAGCCTGGAATACATTAGAGATCATGGCGAACCGCCAGAGGCAGAGTAGAATCATCATGATTATTAAAACGATTGTCGCCAGCATTGCAGGTGCCGCCCTGATAAACTGTGGTGCGGCCCAAGCTTCTAATATAGCCCCAACGACATGTCCCGCTGGATACGAACCCGTCGATTCGGAAGAGTTAATTAACTACGGTGCAAGTCTTGGATTGAGCGCTCTCACAACCAGACAAGATCGCTTTGAACCATTTATGATCGAAGAATTCATAGATGCGTTGAGTGGATTCCCCGAAGTTATTGTCAACTCTCTATCTGGAGATACTTACAGTACATTTGATCTGATAGCTAATCGCGCACCAGGCAGGTTGAATTTTGGGTCTACCGATCGCAAAAATGCCACAAACGCTCTATATCAGAGTGTTGAGCCTGGTGGCATTGGTCGGGTTTTTGCCTGGGCTAATGGGGTGATAGACGCCTCCTACGGCTATCGAGCTGGCCCAGCGCTGCAATCATTTTCATCTGATTTATACCTTGAATCGGCAACGCTAGATATAGCTAAAAAACTGGGCGTTGAACTTAAAGCAGGAAATCTTCCTGGTGAAAACAGTTAGGAGCTAGAAGTGAGCGCTATAAGTACTCCGAGTTCCTAACTCCTAATGCTCCCCTCTGCAAAATTTCCCGGCGGCAGTGATAAGTGGTTGCGCAAAATTAATTACACAGTCTATGTACGGTAAAAACAGGGTGTCATGTTGAGAAGCAGAATCGAAACATCTCAGACTTTAGCGGGAGATTGGGATTCCTCACTTCTCTCGGAATGACACTAGGTATTTGTGAAATTTTCAATGCCCAGGCACTTAATCGTTTGTTGGACTTTCGGTTCCTGGCAAGAAACGGACGGGTGTTTTTTGCAGCGTTTCCTGCAGCCAGGTTGTAAACATCTCATTCAGTAATCTTTGGCGCATGGACTCATCTAGCTTAGCCGGAAGAAACTTTTCTAATCGCAAAATCACGTACCACTCTCCGACTCGTGTGGGAGCCCATATCTGTCCCGGCTGGCTAATGGAAAGCATCCGAGCCAGAATTGGATGCGGTGTATTCAGTTCCACCGGACCAATTAACCCACCTGTTTGGGCCTCTTGACCTTGAGAATACTCCCTGGCCAGTTCCACGAATGGTTGACTGTCATCGTGAATACGGAAGTAGAGTTCTTGAGCTAAGCCTGCATCCTGAACCCGAATCAGGGAATATAGCACTCGGTCGAGTTTGTCTTTGCGCTGGAGGAAGTAGGACTCTATCTGATGGCCCCAGGTTGTAGTCTTATACTTCTCTAGTTTCAAATCGTGCAAGGCTATTTCGTCCAACTGGTTCGGCGATAAGCCACGCTGCTTGATCCATGCATGACAGGCCTCTTCTGTTGTGAGTTGATGTTTTTCTAAGAACTTTTGGCGGGCGATCGCAATCTCCTCATCAGTAGATTCAATCGAAGCAATCGCTTGATCGATAATGACTCCTTGCAAAAACTGAGGTAACAGGTTGTAACTCGCCAACATGGGGACCAGTTCCTGGGCCAGGATGATGAGATCGCCAACCTGTATAATCGGAGTCATCTTTTGCTTTTTCCACTAAAATTATATTTTTATATTTTTCCCACTCATACGTTTTGTCAAACGTATTGTCATAACAAACATATCCCATTCTGACCCTCCGGTTCAGTGGCGAAAATCATGGAAGGCGATGTTACTATCAGCGACAGTGTCTCCAGTCTCCATAGAGCAATACGCCAAACCCTTGAGAATGCTTCGTCCCAATACACCCTGCAAAGTCTCAGAGCATGGCTTTATTACTATACACAATGACGTTGGATAAGCGTAATTATATCCTGTCAGATTGATTATCCCGAATTATAGGACCCTTCATTTCAATCTCTTACGCTAAAAAGCTCCCCTTAGAGGTAGATAAAGTTACACGTAACATCCCTACCTCGAATGGTGCTGAAATAAGAGTTTATAAATCGCTAAAAGCCCTGATATGCCATAGGGTGGGCATTGCCCACATGGCTTATTTCAGTGCCATTCATCCCTACCTCCAGGGGACTAAAGAACTCGATTATGATTCACGATGTCAACGCTGAGGGCTAGGTAGGGAGAGTACAAGGGCTTTCAAGCGGGGTTCGCCAAACAACTAGACGCTTCGAGATTTCCATAGCTTCAAACCCACTCCTAAGCCGCTACATAGGAGCAAAGCTAGAGCTGAAGAAGGTTCTGGGATAGTGACTAGATCTGGATTGGGGTCAGGATCTGGATTAGGGATAGGGATAGGATTTGGCTTGGGTGGAGTGGGGGAAATCAGTTTGGCGTTATTAACTATCAAAGCAGATGAGACAACTCGATCTCGCACATCCAAAACATTGCCCACATCCAAAACTCCAAAGGCAATAGTGTAAACGCCAGCGGCCACCAGGTGATTGAACTTGCCCGAAATTTGGCTATGATAAGTCGTGTCCGAGGGAGTTAGGGAATCCAACGCATTAGATAGAGACTTGATCACCCCATTGATGGCAATAAAAGCATAATCAGGAAAGGGATCTATTTCACCCTTTTCATTAGTTGCGGCAGTTTCATTAGTGAAAAAGGTCCAATCAAAACTTAGCGTAGTTGTATGAGTCAAACTCAACTGAGTATTGATACTTCCTGAGCCTTCATGAGCAGGCTTAGAAGGGGTAAAATTTAAGCTTGAAGGGGGCAGTTTGAGATGCGTCGCCAGTTGGGAAATTCCAATCGCGGGATTACCGGAAAAATTAAAGTCTGTATCAGGTGATATTACATTATCGTTTTTAAGATCATCATCACCATGTAAAGCATTGGTTGACATTGATAAGCTACCTATTTGAGCATCAACATCCCCAAGCGGACGCCAATCTCTAAAGTCAATCACTGCTGCCTGGACAGGACCGACTATAACAGCGCCAGCCAAGCTCAGCAGACTCGCAAAACCTACCACAAATTGTGAAAATTTTGGGATTCCAAAGGCTGACATAAAACAAATACTTTAGAGGAGAGTTCAATTAGCCGATTATCAAAATGAATTAAGGCTGATTCCTCTGTTTAAACCAATTCGAAGGGAATGGATTAAACTCAATAATTCCTCTTCAATATAGAGATTTAAAAAACTAAATGAAGTCATTTTCTGGCAACTTTATAAATACTTTATTCCCGCTGTCAATCCCTAAATTTTTGAATAATCAGAGAGAATTTTGGCAACGTGAAATTGGTCTGGGGTGACGATAGCAATTCTCACTTGGATGGAGCCCATCTTGGCCAGGTAGGGTGTGGGATCTAGGGGGTGTGTGGGTAGTCAATGCAAAAAAAATCGCTGTAGAGACGACAGGGCGATCGCCGCCAACCTCTAGCATCGTTTCAATTTGTCCGGGTTTCTGACAAAATAGATGGACTGAATTCGATTATCGGCAATCTCCAATGTCGCAACGCTATCGACAACACCTGCGACAGAATAAACAATCCCAGGTTGACCATTCACCTGCACCAGCTCAGCCTGAGGAACACAGTCCAGTTTGACGGCTCGACGATGGAGCGCCCTCAAGCAACCCGCCAC
>JAKSDM010000327.1 GCA_022360135.1 Pseudanabaenales cyanobacterium
AGGCGGTTGACTTCAAAGTTAAACTTTTGACCTTCGTAGAAAAGACGCTGTTTTAGCAGTTGAGGGGGTTCTTGACCTAGAGCCATAGGGATTGGGTATTGAGAATTACTCACAGCAAACATTATTACAGGTTGTCGGATATTCGCTCATGGGATATCCGCTTAACGCCTGAACAATCTACGGCCTGAAGCAACTCAGAGATGGGTTTACCAGAGATCGGTTCAATCCAATTGGGGGCAATTTCCGCTAGGGGCGCCAACACAAAAGCTCGTTCATGCATCCGTGGGTGGGGCAGTTGTAGGGTGGGTGTCTCTAGGATTAGGTTGTCAAATAGCAGCAGGTCTAGGTCTAACAATCGGGGTCCCCAGCGCCCTTGGCGGACACGGCCGAAATCCGCCTCAAGCTTGAGCAGGGTCCTTAGCATTTCTTCTGGAGAAAGGTGGGTCTTGAGTAAAGCGCAACAGTTGAGATAGTCAGGTTGAGGGGGGCCAACTGGGGCAGTTAAATAGATGCTGGCGCGAGACTGCAAGCTGACGCTTGGAACTTGATTCAGACCGACCATGGCTGCTTCTAAGATGGCGAGGGAGTCGCCCAGATTACTGCCTAGGGCGATCGCACAAAGCACCTCTTTCATGACATTCTCCAATGCTGGATTTTGGATTTATCCCCCAGGGGGCAAAAGCCTATTGGCGCGTGCTTTGCTAGTAGTGGATTATGAGACGGACATTTCCACCTGCTGAAACCAGGACTGCATATCTGAGCGCACCCTATCTACTAGTAGATGATTTTCAAACTAATTTATTCAACAAATGACTTGAGGCGCTGTAACATTTGCTCTACTGTCAGCACCCCTTCAATCCGATCCACAGGCTGGCCTTGTTTGAACAAGATCAAAGTGGGTAGGGCGTAAATCTGATATTGAGAGGCCAGTTGGGGATATCGCTCAGTGTCTATCTTGACAATCTTGATCTGGGTTTTAATTTGGCCGTTCACCTGTTCCAAAATCCTCGCCATCATCTGGCAAGGACCACACCAGTTGGCGTAAAAGTCTACCAGAACAGGTAACTCCGAATTCGCCAACAAATCCTCAAAACTCTTGAACTGCTGCTTTACTGCCATCGGACATTACCAGAAATTAGAGTTATACGCTCTAATCCTAGTCCAGACTTTTTAGGATTACGTAGGGCTTCCTGAAAAAGTAAAAAGCCTTGATATATCTAGGTTTTAGCCGAAATATCCATAAACAAGTGCAAGGGCAATTAACGAGTTTTGGAGGTTTCAGCCGATTTTACCTTGCACTTGCCTAAGCATAAAACCT
>JAKSDM010001777.1 GCA_022360135.1 Pseudanabaenales cyanobacterium
GGCATCCACGGTTGATTCTCACCATCGGCAAAAACGGAGGAGCCCAAACCCATATGCTATGTTGAAACCACAAATAGCGCCAATCGAGGTGAGTTGATGGACTTGTTTACAGTTCGGGAAGCTAGAAATAACCTATATCGACTTGTTGATCAGGTGGCTGAACACCACAAGCCGATAGTTATTTCAGGGAAAAGTAATGATGCGATCTTGATTTCTAAAGAAGATTGGGAAGCCATCCAGGAAACACTTTATTTAAGTGGTATCCCTGGTATGACTGAATCAATTCGAAAAGCTGCAGCAGAACCCATTGAAGAATGCGTGGCGCTTAGGGATTTAGATTGGTGACATGGGCAGTTGTTCTGTCTAAGCAAGCTGCTCTAAATCCACTTTGTATTTGAATTGCAAATATTGCAGGAAATGATAAAGTTCATCCAAAGTAGCCCGAGGCATCGGAGGCGCTTCCAAGACGACTGGCTCAGTTAGCGGCAGAGTGGTCATAATTTTATCTAGAAGTTAACTTGAAAGTGATATGCCTCTATCTTAGTTTTGCAATAACTCTTTGAACCAACTGACAAAACCCAGCGACTTCTGGCTCGTCAGTAGTGTACGTAGGCAGATGAGTAAGTTGGTCTGCATAGTGGGCAACATTAGCTACACCGACGGAGTAAGGAAAAGCAGCGGGGTCGAACAGACTCTCATCATTAGGACTATCTCCCACCGTTAGAACTTGGGCAGGGCTGAGGTGAGGAAAATAGGTTTGTAGCACCTGCTGTAATCCAATCGCCTTGTCTTGCATCAGGGGTTTGATGTGGCATTGGACGGTGCTGTAGGTAAATCCCCAGCCTTGGGCCTGACAGGTGTGATTGAGCCATTGCAGATCCTTCTGGCTCAGCCCTTGCACGTCAAAGGTCCAGTCGGTGAGGCGAAAGCGGTTGTCGGTGGATTCTTGCAGCTGGGGAAATTTCTGCTGGAGTTGCTGAAATATGGCGGCTAGCTGGCATCGATGGCTGGCTAAATCGGGAAGTTCGGTTAACATAAGCGGGGTCAGTTGATCTTTGGAGTAGAAGAGGCCGCCGTTTTCTGCGATCGCCCCTGCCACCGGCAAATACTGCGCCAGCCCATGCACCCATCCCGCCGATCGGCCCGTTACAATGACCACAGAAATTTGAGCCACTGCTAAATCCTGCAGCGACTGCAGTAGCATGGGCGTAAATTGTCCCTGTTGAGTCAGGGTTCCATCCATATCCGTGGCGATCAGCTGAATATGGGGTAAAAGATTTACAAAAGAATCGGTTTCTAGAGCCTGAGATTTTGGCATAAACGTCATAAACTTTGGGGATATTGTCGAAGGAATGCAAATCGTTTAGCTATGGCGCAACTTTCACCGGATCAGCGAAACGCTCTCTACCTTCCTGAGGCAGTCCGGGCAGGGATTCATAAACCCATTTTGGCCGCCCTATATGCAACTCATGGCCAACCTAGATTGATGGACAGTGAGACCGGACTGGGGATTTCTCCCGCCAATCGCATCTCTGTCCATCAGGTGAATACATTTCCAGAACAAGTGCATTACGCCGCTAGCACCATTCGCAGTATGACTGATTCTCTCACTGCTAAAGGATGGAGTAGTCGGGATCTTTGGGATATTAGCCAGGGACGCTATAGCGATCGCTTCCTCCAAACGGTGGCGGCAGGATACCTGCCTCCCAGTAGCGATGCGACGGCGGCTCGTTTAGAGTCTTGTGCTCTGGAAACGCTTCTGCCTGCCTACATTGCTGATATTAAAGCTGATATTAAAAACGACTATAGCGCTGACTCATTCACCTCGAATCTAGCAGATTTGGATCAATCCCTCCTAACCTTTGTAGAAAGAATTGCGCCTAACTACGGCCAGTTAGCTTTTCAGCAAGAAGCGCTGATAGAAACCGTACGCCTGTGGCGGAAGCTAGAGACCCAAGCAGAGGCTATCCAGGCCCTCAATGTTTCCATGAACGAGGGGGTGGTTGATGAGGAGGCTTTAGATAGAGCCCTGATCCAATTCATTCAACCCTTGCCTGACGCCTACGGCGGCTATCCCCATCAACGAGAAGCCTTCCTGAGGCTAGTTCAACTCTGGTGTCAGCTGGACTCACGAGAAGCCGCAAGTCAGGCAATCAGGGAAAGTAAACCGCCCCTCTCTGAGACCAATCTGGCGATTGTCGACCCTGCTCTGATCGCCTTTATTCAACAGATACCTGAGCTATATCGAGGTCAAGGCGGCCAACGATTCGCCTTGACGGAAGCATTTCGACTTTGGTCTGGGCTCGATTCTCGCTCCAGCGCGCTAGAAACCCTCGGCGTCGATCCCCAGTTTCTCACTGCGAACGCCGACAATCCTCAAGCTTTAGTTGATGCGGCGACCCAAATCGATAAAGCCCTCTTAGCATTTCTACGTCGTCTTCCCAGTCTCTACGAAGAAACTGACGACCAGCGGGCAGGGCTAATCCGACTGGTGCAGATGTGGCGACAGCTGGATAGCCAAATTGCCGCCATTCAATCTTTATTGACAGATCTTAAGCAAATGGCTCGGGCGAACCGTAACTCGCAGGATGCGCCTCAGCCTCCTCAGCCCTATCTCCGCCCACCCCGTCCCGATCACTGGACACCGTCTAACCTGCAGTTAGACGCCGCCATTATTGACAATGGCAGCTTTACTTGGGCGGAAGCCACTGATGGCGGTATCTACATGCCGCCGAATCAGACCACGGTGGACGCTATTGTTCGGATCGCCAAACTGGCTCAGGAGGCGTGCGATCGCATCGGTCGTCCCTTCCAAATCATCCGCTGGTATCATCCATCCGCCACCTATTTCCCAATGGAGGGAAAGGTGCGTAATCGCCATAACCTAGGAGAGGCAATCGACTTCTACTGCAACGGCCTCACGGGAAATCAACTCTATTGGGCGTTAGATCCTTGGTGGCCAGGAGGATTGGGGAGATATACTAATTTCCCTAAACTGATTCACATCAATGCCGCAGATTATCGAATTCGCTGGCGACGCTAAGTTTGCTCCCTGTCCCAGCTTTGTCACCTAGGGGTTGTTAGCCTGAAGATATGGGGTAATTCCTCTTTTACTGCGTTAAGAAATCTGCAGGTCATCCTCCGGGATGGCCTGTTTTATTACGGTTTTTGGTGGCGTCCCAGCTTATGCCCCACCGACAATTGCTGGTGAGACGCATCTATAAATCATACCGGATCACTCCCTAAGGAAACTAAGCGCTAACGACTAAAAACTGGCTCTTGGTTGACTGCCAAGTTATCCCCAAGATTGTCCGATCCCCTTCTCTGAATTGTCAGCGCCCACTAGACTATAGGCATCTGACGTTATGGACAACTTATGAGAGAGGCGCATTGACTGATAGGGAGCAACCGTCTGCCATACTGAAGACCATCTCTCGCCGAGAATTGGGGGAGTTAGTGCGATCGCAGCTGCAGGCGCTACTGGAGCAGGAGAATTTTCAAGGGGCAAAAGCTCTGCTGGTGCCGGTAAAACCTGTCGATATCGCGGAGGCGATCGAGGGATTGCCGGAAACCATGCAGGCGATCGCCTTCCGGCTATTGCCTAAGGATGAAGCGATTGAAGTTTATGAAAACCTCGATTCCAGTATTCAGCAGACCCTAATCGAGGACTTTAAACGTCAAGATGTGATTGACATTGTGGATCAGATGTCTCCGGATGACCGGGCTCGGCTATTTGATGAGCTACCAGCCAAAGTGGTGCGACAACTATTGAAGCAATTAAGTCCTCAGGAACGGCAAGCAACTGCCTTGCTACTTGGTTACGAGGCTGGTACAGCAGGGCGCACCATGACACCGGAGTACGTCTCCGTAAAAGAAGGATGGACGATTTCGCGAGCCCTGGAGCACATCCGCAATCTAGCGCATGTCAGTGAAACCATCTACTACCTTTACGTCACAGATACAGCGCGACGACTGACCGGGATCTTATCCTTACGCAATCTGGTCATCGGGCATCCCAATAAAACAATCGGCGAATTGATGATCCGCGAAGTGATCTCTGTTCAAACAGATACTGACCAGGAAGAAGTCGCCCGTCTGATCCAACGCTATGACTTTTTAGCGGTGCCGGTTGTGGACACAGAGCAACGCCTGGTTGGCATCATCACAGTAGACGATGTCATCGATATCCTGGAAGAAGAAGCCACAGAAGATATCTACGCCCTTGGCGGCGTCCAGTCTGGGGGCGAAAATTATTTCCAGACCAATCTACTTGCGGTGGCGCGCAAACGGGTCGTGTGGCTATCCGTATTGCTAGTGACCAATACGTTCACAACAGCTGTGATTAAAAGCCAGGAGGCGATACTCGATCAAGTTGTGGTCTTAGCCGCTTTTATCCCTCTCCTCATTGGCTCGGGGGGCAATGTCGGCGCTCAATCTTCTACGGTGGTTATTCGCGGTCTAAATACCGACGAAATCAAAATTCGCAATGCTCTCAAGGTAATCAAGCGAGAAGCGATTGCAGGCGCTTTTTTGGGTTTGATGCTGGGGATTGTAGTCACAATCTGGGCTTACTTCATCGCTGAGGGGAACTTGTCAGTTGCGGCTACTGTCGGTATGAGTTTGGTGGCGATTTCAGTGTTAGCGTCTGGGGCCGGATCAGCTTTACCCATCCTTTTCCAATCAGTTGGTTTCGACCCTGCCCTGATGTCTGCCCCCTTTATCACCACCGTTGTCGATGTCCTAGGGGTATTAATCTACCTTAATCTGGCCAGTCGAATCCTGAATCTGTAGGGGTGGCTGAGACAGGGGACGGGGTGTAGGGTAAAAAACCAGAAGAGCTAAAATCTGATCCTTATTAACGACAAATGATTAAACGATGATGCAAAGGATCGCAATGGAAAGGATAGACTTAAAATAGCTGAGGGATATTTGTCAGCTGGGGTTCAAGGATTAGAAGATAGGCAAAATGGGGTTAAGCAAGCCGCCAAATTGGCTTAGGATATTTAAGCGGTTGAAGTAAGCTAAAGTGCCGATACATTAATCAAGTTAGATTGCCCAGAAATAAAACAAATGTTTACAATATTAGAAGGAAAATTTTAGGATATTCCTCCCTATTAAAACTGACAGTTGGCTTATCGCGCCATACTGCTTCCTGAAAAGAAGCCGCATGAGGTTAATCGGATTCTCTAAAGCGCCTTTTAGGATAAACCGATCGATAACTTGTCAGTTCAAGCGCTTAGCGCCTTCAGCTGTTAAAAATCTTTGACTGGTTACGAAAAGAGTGGGTTAGCCGTGCTCCAAAAGCTTAAACAAGACTTGAAGAATGACCTGATTGCAGGCCTTTTGGTGATTATTCCATTAGCGACCACCATCTGGCTGACCATTACTATAGCAACTTGGGTTATTCGATTCCTAACTCGTTTCCCTAATCAGCTCAATCCCTTTACCGGACTTCACCCGATTCTGCTTTACATGCTGAATCTATTGGTGGGGTTAGCGGTTCCTCTGTTTAGCATTCTGCTGATTGGCCTCATGGCTCGCAATATTGTCGGACGCTGGCTGCTGGATTTTGGGGAACGTATCTTACAGTCGATTCCTTTGGCGGGCGCAGTCTATGTAACTTTGCAGCAGATTTTACAAACGTTGCTGCGGGATTCTAAAAGTCGGTTTCGGCGTGTCATCTTAGTGGAATACCCCCGTCGGGGCATTTGGGCGATCGCATTTGTGACGGGTTCTCTCGCCGCTACTCAACCTCAAATGTCTCATGTTTCGAATAAGATGCTAAGCGTTTTTATTCCGACCACCCCTAACCCGACCAGTGGTTGGTATGCGGTGGTGCCTGAGAGCGACGTCGTTAATCTTTCCATTTCCATTGAGGACGCATTTAAAGTATTGCTCTCTGGCGGTATTGTCGGACCTAATCTGGCAGCCGCACTACACTCAGAGCAAATCTTGGAGGAGGAGACCGAGCCACAGCCGCCTCCGGTTAGACTGAACCAGCAGCTAGTTGAAGATGAGGCGGATCTACAGCCGCCCCCGGTTAGACTCAACCAGCAGCCAGTTGAGGATGAGGCGGATCTACAACCACCTCCGGTTAGACTCAACCAGCAGTCAGTTGAGGATGAAACGGATCTACAACCGCCCCCGGTTAGACTCAACCAGCAGTCAGTTGAGGATGAAACGGATCTACAACCGCCCCCGGTTAGACTCAACC
>JAKSDM010001748.1 GCA_022360135.1 Pseudanabaenales cyanobacterium
GCTTATTTGACTACGAGTTTCCTGATCTCTTTGAGTGGGTTGTGGTGCATATGGGGGATCTTCCCCTAGCTCGTCGGTCGTCAAAATCACAAAGACCGAATCCCTTTCACCTAGAAGGTTTCCCGGCTTAAAATATAGGCCTATCACAGAAGTTAAAAATATTAGTGAGGCTTCTTATATGGTGGGGTACAACAGCCCTGCACAATTCAGCCGAGAATACAAGCGACAGTTTGGTATGGCGCCCTCAGTAAAGCTAGGGTAGCCGAGCGTCTAACGGTTGAGATGAGCTGCTACCAAGTTCCAAACAACTTTTCTCAGTTTTTCATCCCAGTTGTGGCAATACCTTGGATAAACTGTCGCTGCCCCAATAGGAATAAAACAACCACCGGCAGCGTTGCGATCACCACCGCCGCCATCAACAGCGACCAGTCATTGGTAAATTGCTCCTGAAGCGTCGCCAGCGCTAGTTGCACCGTCTGTAACTCTGGCCGGGTGGTAAACACCAAGGGCTTGAATAAATCGTTCCACTCACCGATGAAGGTAAACAGAAACAAGGTCACGAGGGCTGGACGGGACAACGGTAACATCACCTGCCAGAGAATCTGCAGCCGAGTCGCCCCATCCAAGGCAGCAGCCTCCTCTAATTCCACAGGAATAGTCTGAAAGTACTGACGCAGGAGAAAAATGCCGAAACCATTGGCGGCAGTTGGCAGAATCAGGGCTCCATAGGTATTGATCAAATGGCCCCACTTCAACAGCAAAAATATTGGGATCACCAACAATTGGAATGGAATCACCAGGGTGGCCAGCACCATCAGCAGGATTCCTTGGCGGCCCCGAAACTTAAGCCGAGCTAAGGCATAGCCAGCCAAGGCAGAGGTAAAAATTTGCAGCGCCGTTACTGTTAAAGCAACCAGAGTTGAGTTCAAGAACGCTAATAGAAACTGACCCTGGCTCCAAGCTGCTTGGTAATTAGCGAAAGAGAGACTTACCTCTGCATTCACAGCTAAACCGGGAATTGATCCTGGAGAGGCCAAGGAATTTAACAGGATAATTCCCAGCGGCCATAGCACAATGCCAGCTCCCATTAGCAAAATTGCCAGATTCAGCCAACGCCACATCCTTGCGTTGAGCCCAACCGATAAGTTGTCTTCATATCTCGAACTACCTGGGGAGTAGGGGCTTTGATCGGGGTTCATTATTTATGCTTATCTACCAGAATGTTATATCCCTAAATTTCGGCCAAATAAAGGGCATCATGCTTTGACCGAAAACGCTGAAGGATTACCAAAAGCAGGAAAATGATGAATTCTTTAGAGTTAAACTCAATACTCGGAATCCATCACAATGATTGCTTTAAAGTCTACCTCC
>JAKSDM010001144.1 GCA_022360135.1 Pseudanabaenales cyanobacterium
CTGGTCATATCTCGAATCGTTTTCCAGGCCTGACGATCGCTCAAGTGATGATAATTAACCAGGGCCATCGGATGAATCTTAATCAGGTTATTGATCACGAATTCCATCCGGGCCAAACCAATTCCCTTGGCCGGCAATCGCCACCAGTTAAACGCTGCTGATGGACTGGCGATATTCATCATGATGCCGGTTTGGGTAGAGGGCGTAGCTGCTAAATTGACTGCGCTCACATCATAATCCAGCCGCCCCTCATAAACATAACCCTGATCACCCTCTGCACAGGAAAGGGTGACCGCTTGATTATCCGTTAACACCCGTGTACCATCGCCTGTTCCGACAATGGCGGGAATCCCCAGCTCTCGGCTGACAATAGCCGCATGGCAGGTACGTCCTCCATAGTCAGTGATAATGCCCGCCACCCGAGTCATCACGGGCACCCAGTCCGGGTCAGTCATCTCGGTGACCAGAATGCCGCCAGCTTGTACTTGGTCAATGTCTTTCGGGTCAAGCACACGACAGACTTTTCCAGTTGCGATCGCATCGCCAATGCTCAACCCAGTCAAAATGGGAATAGCTGTTTCCTTCAACTTATAGGTGTTTAACGCGCCCCCCTGTCGCTGAGACTGCACAGTCTCAGGCCGGGCTTGGACAATGAACAACTCGTCCGTTTCTCCATCCTTAGCCCATTCCATATCCATGGGGCCGCCATAGTGAGCCTCGATCAGAATCGCCCACCGAGCCAGTTGCAAAATCTCTTCATCATTTAAAACAAAAGCTTGACGCTCTTTACCTGTAGTGTTGATCGTTCGCGTTGTAGCCTTACAACTGCCTTCGGCGTAGACCATTTTTTTCAGCTTACCGCCTAAGGTCTTTTCAATAATGGGGCGATAGCCTGCAGACAATAGGGGTTTAAACACCATGAACTGATCAGGCGTGACCGTACCCTGAACAACGACTTCTCCTAGCCCCCAAGCCCCCGTCAGCAAAACCGAATGGGGAAAGCCCGACTCTGTATCAATAGAGAACATAACGCCAGCACAGGCTTTGTCCGAGCGCACCATCTTTTGCACCCCAACCGAGAGGGCTACATCCATATGGTCAAACTGTTTTTCTTCCCGGTAGCTAATAGCCCGATCAGTAAAGAGAGAGGCATAGCATTTGCAACAGGCTTCTAGCAGTTCGGCTTCGCCGCTAATATTCAAAAAGGTTTCTTGTTGTCCGGCAAAACTCGCATCGGGCAAATCTTCGGCGGTGGCGCTGCTACGAACGGCGGTATCCACTTCAGCTACCCCGTAGCGCTGGCTGAGGTGACGATAAGCCTGTCGGATCGCAGTCTCTAAGTCGTCAGGAAAAGCAGCGGTTTGAAACAAGCGCCGAATAGCTTTACCCGCCTGCGCCAGGGATTGGGCGCCTTGCTGAAACCTAGCCAACTGGGCTTGAATGTCGGCGCTGATCTGATTGGCGTCAATAAACGCCCGATAAGCATCGGCAGTAATAGCAAATCCGTTGGGAACTTGAATACCCTCAGATTTTAGAGCGCTGATCAGTTCGCCAAGGGAAGCATTTTTACCCCCGACTCGCTCAATGTCCTGATTGTTGAGTGATTCCAGCCAGATAATGTAGGTCATGGGTAGATCGCAACCAATTTGTGTAGAGAATATTCTGTAGCGCTTTTTGATTTCAATCTAACCCTTATTCAAAAACCAAGTGCGGCATTTTGTGCAAAGTCGGCTAATGTTCGACTTTTGCTTGAATCAGACGAGCGGCA
>JAKSDM010001283.1 GCA_022360135.1 Pseudanabaenales cyanobacterium
TCTTAGTGCAAAACTCACCGTCTGTACAAACCTGATAGTTAAAGGGACCTACCGCAACTGACCCAAAAATCCGATCGATGGCCACCCCATTGCGCTCTTCAATTCTGAATTGTTTTCGATCCACCGGATAGGCGTCTTCGATCCGAACTCGACTGGCGATCGCAGTGCTGCCAAACAGTTGATCGGTAAACGAAGAATAGCGATAAATGTCGTGCGTATCCTCAATGTCGTCTAAATACTTGTAGTCATCCAGTTTCAGCGGATTACCCGCCCAAAGCCGCTCTGGATTTTTGGGGTCGTACTTATCTTTACCAACGGTTCTCACAATGCGTTCGGCATGGGCGCGAATGGCCCCTTTGAGGGAACTCCCCGGCAGATAAATTGATCGCCCGCCTCGGTGATAGGTTTCAACGAATTCCATATCGGGTTTAGTCGGGTCAGCCCCCTCTTTGCCTGATTTAATCAGGATTGGACCGATTGGACTAATGACCAGTTCAATGGTGCAGTGATTGACAAATCGCTTGTGCATAACGAATTTCCATTGAGAAAATAAGGGTTTAGGCGGCAACCAGCTGATCAAGCTGCACTTCACACCGCTGAAACACATAGTTCACTGCAGCAAAAAGTTTATCCAATTCTTGAATTGAGTAAAACACTTGATTGCGAGTGAAACTAGCGTCTTTGAGCTGGCTAAATTGCCAAAAACTGCCGTTAGAGGTAATCCCAAATATAGTCAAATCAGGCATTTCATTTAATCGCTGAGCCGCAATCATCTCCGCTAAACATTGGCCCCAAGCCCCATCAAAATCATCTTGTTTAGCTTCAACTAAAACGAAATAAGGTTTGTCAAATACGATTTTCCCCAGTGGAGACTTACGGGCCAGGATATATTCTTGAAACCCAGATAAATTGGCGTCACAATTCAGATATTTATGACTCCATAAGATAAATTTACTCGCATAGGTTTTCCAAACTTCTTTCAAAATGGGATGGATAATATTTTCACAGATGGCAAATTCCGTACTGTCAGCAACCCCTGCCGCCAAGGTAAATTCCAAATCTTCTCGAAAATATTTAGAAATTGAGAAATTAGCTTCTTCAATAAAATTTTCTTCTGTAAAGGTAACCTGAAATTCTTTTAGGGTTTCGCCCAAACTTTTATAGCTACTGAATGTCATAACATCCCTCTATGGCTGAGTAGTCGGCTGTTCTGATTTGATTGTAGGCTGGGGTTGAGTCAGGCGAGCAATATGGCTGGGAAGGTCGTTAATGAACTGCTGCGCCCATTCTTTACGTTTCTCAGCAGAGACTTCTTCGCCAGCAAAGGCTGTTGTCCCAGCCGAAATCAAAGCGCTGAGGTAATTTCGCATCTTATCTGGATCGCTTTTACGTGGATCTTCAGAATCTCTGACATCAACCCAGTGCATTTTGAGATTGTCTAACCTGACCACCCCTAAACCGCACGATCGCCCGTCGCCCAATGGGATTTGCTCAGTTTCAAATTGATGCAGGCCAATCATCAATAAACCCAGTTCCCAATTGTCAGCATTTTCAACGATGGCGCGGAAGGCAAAGGGGGTTCCGGCAGGCACAACCTGGAAATCGTATAACTTACCGTCGGCGGCAGTTTCTGTATCGCGGTCAATGGCGACGCCGTCTCGTTCCTGATATTGACCAAACCAGTAATCAGGCAAAACGGTTAAGTCACGCACCTGAAATTTGCTGGCCATCCACGGGGAACCAAAAAGCAGTGAAGCGAGGTCTGTCTTTGCTGAAATTTGGTCGGTTAGCCATTTATCTTTTTTGCTCTCTTTGCCAGAGTCATTCTTAAATATTTCGTCTGCTTCTGCTTTGAGGGTGCTGATTCCCTTCTTTAGCAGTACGCCGTTTTGCGTCA
>JAKSDM010001631.1 GCA_022360135.1 Pseudanabaenales cyanobacterium
AACTGTTCCAGACGCAGAAGGACAGCCATCTACTACGATTCAAGCCCCAAGCCGAACACCGGCTGAGATCGTTGGCCTGATTGTATTGGTGGCCATCGTTCTGTTTGGGGTGATCACCGCCACCGAAATTCTGCAGTTTGGGGCGTTGACCGACATCGTTCGGGCTGTCCTGCGGGTTGCTTCTCGGGTGCTCAGCGGGGTTGTGGTGTTTGCGGTGGGACTCTACCTGGCCAATTTAGCGTTCCGCTTAATTGCAAATATGCGAGGGGCTCAGGCGAATACATTAGCCCAAACGGCTCGAATCGCCATCATTGCACTTGTGGGAGCAATGGCCCTGCAACAGATGGGGGTGGCCACAAACATTGTGAACCTGGCCTTTGGACTATTGCTGGGAGCAATCGCAGTGGCAATTGCGATCGCCTTTGGTTTAGGGGGTCGTGATGTTGCGGCAGAGCAACTGCGCGCCTGGCTCGGCGCCTTCAAGCAAGGCCAGTAGCAGTCTGCGGCATGAGTGGATAAAAGACTAAAAGAGAGCAGGGGAGGCGGAGGCGGAGGCGGCAGAGACTAGGGTGTAGGGTGTAGGGATAGGAGAATTTGCAACCAAGGCTTAATTGATCGAGCGTAAAGGGGTTGGCAAGCGACCATAAACTTAAAACCCGACACCCCAAACCCTTATCCCCCACACCTAGCCTATACCCAAAAATGCTGTAATAGTCAACCCTCTTGCTCCCTCTCTCCCCTGCTCCCCCTCTCCCCCTCTCCCCCTTCCAAATCCTGACGAATTGAAATTTTGATCAGACTACACAACGTAATCTCAATTGTTCGCAAATATTTAAGCTGATAGATTAAGATTAAAGACTCGCTCGAAAAGGCGTTGTATACCTATAAGGTTGGACGCCTTTGCCATTTCACCCTGAGTGTCCATGCTCAGAGCCAGAAATAGTGAGCCAAAGTGTGGCGCTAACCTGGGCTTTGTAACTTGCCTTTCAACTTGACGAAAATTGGGCCGAAGCAAGTTAGGCTAACTTAACCAGTTCTTTATGAGAACACTATAGGCTTAGCGATTCAGAGTTCTTAACTCTGTCTGTTCCCAACTCATTTTTGGGGTAAAGCAGCCGTTTTCCAAAACGGTGGACCAAACGTCACCTTTATCAAATGAGTCAGCCCAGGACTGAGCAGCTGTCTACTCAGCTTCGATACTGCCTCGTGAGGTGTAAATGGGACGAAAAGAGGAAATTTTATTGGGGGTGCTGCTATGACTACCACTCAAAGACCTGTAGACAAAGCCAAGGTAGAAAAAACACAATCTACAGAAGTTATTAGGTTAAATGACCCTCAGTACTACTTCAGCCGAGAGCTGAGTTGGTTAGCGTTCAACAATCGGGTCCTCCACGAGGCGCTCGACTCCCGCACGCCCTTACTGGAAAGGCTAAAATTCCTGGCTATCTTTAGCTCGAACCTGGATGAATATTTTATGGTGCGAGTCGCGGGAATCAAGCAGCAGATTGAGGCTCAGGTCAGTAAACGTACGCCCGATGGCCGTAGTCCTGAAGATCAACTCAGAGATTTTAGTAAGCGGTTGCGGCCAATGGTGACCCGCCAGCATGAGCATTTTCAGCAAGAGCTGCGATCGCAAATGGCGGCCCACGGTATTCATATTTTGGGCTACGCCAACCTCAATTCAGAGCAAAAGGTCTTTCTCCAGCAATATTTTGAAGAGCAAATTTTCCCAGTTCTAACCCCGCTGGCCGTTGATCCCGGCCATCCGTTCCCATATATTTCTAACCTCAGCTTAAATCTAGCGGTTGTCGTCAAAGACGCCGACAATGGTCAAGAACACTTTGCCCGAGTCAAGGTGCCCAAAGTTCTCCCCCGATTTGTCCCCCTGCCTGAAAAACTGCGGCCAACGCACAATCGAAAACCAAGCCTATGGGCAGGCGTGCCTCTGGAACAAGTTATTGATCACAATCTTGAATCTCTCTTTCCTGGGATGGTGATTCAGGAATATTACGCTTTTCGGATTACTCGTAATGCTGACCTGGCGGTTGAAGAGTATGAAGCCGATGACCTTTTGCTGGCGATCGAGCAAGAGTTGCGCAAACGTCGGCTTGGGGGTTCGGTCGTGCGGATGGAAATTGAAGCCTCGACCTCTCCCTCAGTGCGAGCAACCTTAATGCATGAACTGGGACTGACTGAGAACGATGTCTACGACATTGATGGGTTGATTTGCTTAGGGGACTTGATCACCTTTCTAAAGTTACCCCAGCCAGATTTGAAAGATCCGGCTTGGACACCAGTCACACCGCCCGCTCTGCAATATATCGGCGCACCCGATAGAGATGAGGTCGGTCTGGAACGGGATGAGGCAGAAGATTTCTTCTCCATCATTCGCCACCAGGATCAATTCTTTCACCATCCGTATTACTCCTTTTCGGCGACGGTACAGCGCTTCATCACTCAGGCCGCTCAGGATCCCGACGTGCTAGCCATCAAAATGACCCTTTACCGCACATCTGGAGATTCACCGATTGTTAACGCCCTGATTTCCGCCGCTGAAAATGGCAAACAGGTGGTCGTACTGGTTGAGTTGAAAGCAAGGTTTGATGAGGAAAACAACATCAATTGGGCCAGAAAATTGGAAAGCTCCGGGGTTCACGTTGTCTATGGCTTAGTGGGCCTCAAAACCCATACCAAAATTGTGCTGGTGGTCCGACGAGAAGCCGAACATATTCGTCGCTATGTCCATGTCGGCACCGGCAACTATAATCCCAAAACTGCCCGTATCTATACCGATCTGGGGCTGTTAAGCTGTCGAGAAGAGTTGGGCGCCGATTTAACCGACTTGTTTAATTACCTTACAGGCTACTCCCGTCAACAGGCCTATCGCAAGCTATTGGTCGCCCCTGTCAATCTGCGCACTCGGATGAAAATGTTTATCCAGCAGGAAATTCAACATAGTCTGGATGGGGGACAGGGGCGAATCATTGCGAAGATGAATTCCTTGGTCGATCCAGATATGATCGCCATCCTCTATCAAGCCTCGCAGGCTGGGGTGCAAATTGACCTCATTATTCGAGGCATTTGTTGCTTACGGCCTGGCCTTAAAGGAGTCAGTGAAAATATCCGCGTTACCAGTATCGTCGGACGCTACTTGGAACATTCCCGGATCTTCTATTTCGATAATGGCGGTGATGAGAAAGTGTTTATTGGCAGTGCTGACTGGATGCCCCGTAACCTGGATCGCCGAGTTGAAGCCGTTACCCCGGTTGAAGATCCTCGTCTGATTCAGGAACTCAAGACAATCCTAGAGATTTCTTTAGCAGACAATCGTCAGGCATGGGAGCTGCAGCCAGATGGCAGTTATATCCAACGCCAACCGGCTGAAGCAGAAGAGGAACGCAGTTCTCAGCAGATCCTGATGAAAATGGCTGAAAAA
>JAKSDM010001611.1 GCA_022360135.1 Pseudanabaenales cyanobacterium
CCTTTCTACTGCCTACGGTATATCACATGCCATTTAACCTGTATTTCGCATGCCCGCAGCGATGCCGTTGATGGTTAGCAGCGCTCCTCGAAGCAGCTCGCCTCGGCTATAGCGGGAACGAATAACGCCTGATGCGGTGTTGTCTTTATACTGTCGTAGGCGTTTCAGCAGAGATACCTGGAGGAAGCCAAGGGGGACAATTGTGCCATTTCTGAGATAGACTGACTTTTGCAAATCGGGATCGCCATCTAGTAATCGCTCGTGTCCGGTGATCGTCAGCACCAGATCCCGGGTCAAGTGAAATTCCTGGGCAATTTTGTCAAATATCGCCTGGAAACGCTCCCGATTTTCGGGATGGGTTAACTCATGTACATAATGTTCAGCGATCTGCAAATCTACCTTGGCCAGAGTCATCTCGACTTTGGAGATTACCATCTTAAAGAAGGGCCATTTGTAGTAAAAGTAGCGTAGGAGCTTCAAGTGCTCTTCCGGTTCTTGCTGCAAAAACTCCTGCAATGCTGTGCCTACCCCATACCAGGAAGGCAATAAGAAGCGAGTTTGGGTCCAACTAAAGACCCAGGGAATGGCCCTCAGGTTGGCTAAGTCTTTCTTGCCTTTGCGCCGAGCTGGACGGGAACTGATTTGGAGTTGGCTGATTTCTTCAATGGGAGTGACTTGATGGAAGAAATCCACCAGGTTGGGCTGCTCGTAAATTAACTCCCGGTAGTGACAGCGCGATCGCATCGCCAAATCTTCCATCAACTCATTCCAGGATTCGATTTCATCAAAGCTGTTGCGCAGCAGACTGGCTTGAATAGCAGCCGTTGTAACTGTTTCCAGATTATACAGAGCCAGGTCAGGCAAATTATACTTGGACGCTAACACCTCTCCTTGTTCCGTAATCTTGATCCGTCCATTGATGCTACGTCCGGGTTGAGCCAGAACCGCTTCGTAAGCAGGCCCGCCGCCTCGACCCACCGAGCCGCCTCGGCCATGAAAGATGCGCAGCGCCATGCCATAGTTGTCCACCGTTTTCTGCAACGCTTGCTGAGCCTTATGAATTTCCCAGTTACTACTGAGGAATCCGGAATCTTTGTTGCTATCGGAATATCCCAGCATAACCTCCTGTAGGGGAATGGCGGCGTCGGGCTGGGATCGATCCTTAGAGGCGGCGTATCCTCCCCGCAGGAGAGCTGCATAAAGGGGCAGGCTAAATAATTGGTCCATCACCGACGGAGCCCGCCGCAAGTCCTCAACCGTCTCGAATAGTGGCACGGGTTGGATATCGCCAGTCCCGGCCGCCGGGTCGTAAAGCCCAGCTTCTTTGGCTAACAGAAGCACTTCCAGCAGGTCACTGGTGTGGTGACTCATGCTAATGATATAGCTGTGGCAGATATCTGGCCCAAATTCTTGGTGTAGCCGCCTCATCAGGCGGAAAGTTTCTATCGTCTCACGGGTTTTGTCTGAGAAAGGAAGTTCTCTAGGGATAAGGGGACGGCGAGTCTGTAACTCTTGATTCAGCCAGCGGGTTTTCTCCTCTTCGGAAAGACTGTTATAAGGTTTAGGCAGAATCTGCAGGTATTGGGTAATTTCGTTTATGGTTTCGGAATGGCAGGAACTCTCTTGCCGCAAATCAAGCTGGGCCAGGTTGAAGCCATAGATTTCGACCTGGCAGATTAAATCTTCAAGATCTCGACAGACTAATCCTGTTTCCTTCAGATTGCGTTGGATCAAACGCAGTTCCGCTAAGAAGGCTTCGCCAGACGAATAAAAAATAGCCGGATGAAGATCCTGAACATTTTGCTGTAGGTAGCCGCCGTTATAGAGTTGTTGGCTGCGATTGCGGGTATTCTCAAGGCGCTGTTCAATATAGGCCAATTTCAGACGATAGGGTTCCTGGCGGAAGCGAATCGCCAAGCGATCATACACTTCCGGCATTTGCATCTGATCTTGCTCTAAAGATTCCAACAATTCAGGCAGCACCTCACTCCAGTGCAGCGACAAACTCAGCAGATGGGTGAGCCGATTGACGGAGACAATATATTTTCCTAAGACTAAGTTGCGCTGGTAGCAAGCCGTTTTCCAGGTTACAGCGGGGGTGACGGAGGGATTGCCATCTCGGTCGGCCCCAACCCAAGAGCCAAACCGACAGAAATTGGGGCGGGGCGGGCGTAATCTGGGAAAAGTTGTGTTTAACGCCCGTTTAAACCGATTGTAGAGTTCGGGAATGGCGTCAAATAGGACCACCTCGAAATAGTGCAGAGTATAGTCGACCTCATCTAGCACAGAGGGCTTAAACTGATGTAACTCATCGGTTCGCCACCAGAGTCGAATTTCCTCGGTTAATCGGTCTCTGAGAACATCGGCTTCCCAAGAGGAGTTTAAACCCAACGCCTGAGAACTCTCATCAGCCCGATCTAACCGACGCAGAATGGCTGAGATGCGCCGCTGCTTATCGCGAATCGTATGGCGAACAATCTCTGTTGGATGGGCTGTAAAAACAAGCCTGACATCCAGATTGTCAATCAGGTTCTGAATCAAGCGGGGAGGAACATTTAATCTTTTTAACATCGGGAATAACCAGTGGAAATTGCCGATCTCCTTGCGAGAAGCCGGGATAGGCTGCAATTTCTTGGCCGACAGATCGGATTGAAAACGGCGGTCTTCTGCTGCAGGGCTAACCGTAGAACCCCTCTCCGAGAGAGGTTGTGACGAGGTAGAAGATGGCCAGTTTTGCGGTTCGTTGCCGTTATTTTCATTCCCTTTAAGGTAGCCGACTTCAACATCTTCATAAGCGGCTCGATATTGTCGTTGTTGGCCTCGCTGTTCGTAATGCTGCTCCACAATGTTAATTAACTGAAAATAGAGCGCAAAGGCGCGAGCGGCTCGAATCGCCTCCTCTAAATCAAGATTTTCAATCACGTTGAGGACATTTTCCCCCAAAGCCATCGCCGCCTGACCCTCTGGGGAACAGATCAGACGCAGTTGACCGAGCCGGTCGATTAATTGTTGACCGCATTCCTGCTGTAGAACCCTTTCCCATAAATCTTCCACCACCTTGAGGCGATGGCGCAATAACCAATCATGGGTTGATGGCGAATGAACTGCTTCAGCCAGTTTTTGGCCTTCTATCTCATTGGCAGGACCATTAGCGGGAAAGATATTGTCAGAGGATTGGAGGATCGAACTCATAAAGCTTACTTTTTGAGTCTGCAGTTTACTTTCGAAAAAATTTTAAGAGGTTTGGGTCAAGTAAGCCTAATTATTTGACTTATTGTCAAGAATCATGGTTATTCTCGTTCCCGGAGATTGGCATCTTCAGTACAGGTAAGCGATCGCCTCGAAACATCTCTTCACTAGCCAACCCAATCTGCCGCCCAAACTCGCTCAGCGATTTTGCACTTAAAATCCCTAATAACATTGGGCCAGTCGCCAAACTAATTAGTAACTCAGAGGAAACCGGCAAGGTTGGCAACTGAAAGCGCCAATTTTCAATCGGATTAGCCAGATGAGACGGCACAACAGCTTTATGCATAGGGCAAGCAGCAAAAAGTTTTAAAGGGAGAGTGAACTCAGATATCAGCGGAAACTATTCTGCAGCCCTTGAGCGCCTTTCGGCTGCATAAAAATATCTATGGATTAATCATAAGCTGTCATGCTTGCTCTCAGTGGGAATCCATAAAAAAAAATGAACAGACTCTTGGAGCCTCTGCTGATGGCGGAGTAAAGCGATAATCAGGTTACAGTTAGCCTGTCTAGAGTTGAATGGGCCATGCTTAATATAGAAGCATTGACGGAACTCGCCCGATAGAGCTATAACCTTTTGTCCTTAGATGAAGGTGTCATACGCTTACATAGTTCCTTAACGTTCATGGGCAAAAGCACTTTTCCCTAGGTTCCTACTAATCAATGCTTAGGATCTAATATACCCCGTCAATATTGTATACCCCCCGTTTACATTCTCACCTGGAGTTTACTTAAGATGTTTGAAAGTCCCACTCTGCAAGCAGAGCAAAGCTTTACACAGGCTCACCTCTGAATCTTATAAACTGACTCGCGATCCTAACCGATAAGATCTTTGGAGAGTGGTGTTACGCCCATCGGATGGCTGAATCCAGTTGAAATCTTGCTAATTGATCTATCTAAACTAAAGAAAGTTGTGCTATGCCTTTGAGGCAGAATATTACCCAATTGGGCAAAACTGTCATCCGTCACCCTAGAAAGTTATTTAAAAGCTACTTAATAGAAAAAAGAGTCTTTTACAAAATTGTATGATGTGCGGGTTTGAATGTACGTGTGTCGGACTTGGGGATTTTGATGTCGAAGTCATATGGTCAATAAGCGCCATCTCAAACAACAGCAGGAGACTGATCCATTAAGGTTGCTACCTTGGCTGAATCAGGCTATCAATCAATCTGAAGCTAAACTTCAGGTAAAACTGCGAGGAAATGTCCTCCACGTTTTGTGTGAAACTCCCGCCTCAACTCAGCGGGAAAGCATTTCGCTTAATCTGGTGAAATCACTGCTAAATGAGGAGTTCAAGTTACTGCTGGCAAACGACTATCCCCAAATCTACCAGCTCTATCTTTACAATCGCCTGCCCGGTCAGCACAAGCCAGAATGGACCGCCCCTATCTATCTCAATCGCTTGGAGCGGCACCTAGCCCAATTGGTTCTGCAACGCCCAGATGATACTGAAGCAGCCTCCCTATTAGTTTCACTGACAACCCTTCAGGCCAAGAGCGAAGCTGCGAGTGACTCAAGCTTGGGAGTGGACGCAGAGGGAGATATCAATTCAGCCATTGTCCTCTCTAATCTTAGTTTGGCTCGTCAAGGCGACCCTGATGCGATCGCCCGGTATTTGAGTGAAACCCTGAGTGCGCTTGATGTTGGAGTTTGGGTCAACTGTAAGGCTAGACCGGGGAAAGTGCGCCGTCAAGCAGGCGTGATTACGGCTGGTGAGCGCACTGCTCCTTCAGCGGACTCCGCCCCTGAAGGCCATCAGGAGAATAAAACTATTCCCCGCTTGTGGATCTTCTGTGAGGCCGCCTACAGTCCCGATCCACAACTGATCGCCGAGCCAACGGCTCAACGGTTGCGAGCGCTAAAGCTAGCTCGGTTTCAAGACGCCGTCATGCTCATTCAGGTGCAAGGAGAACCCACACCTGACTGGGGTTTGCGGATCGATTTGACGCCTCCAGAGGAGATGCTTAGGGACTGGGCTCGTTGGGGCGATCAGCCAGCGCTTCAGCGGCTGATCAATCAAGCCCTGGCGGATCAGGGATTAGAGGCTGCGATCGAACTCAAAGAGTCCACCCTGCATGTGGTTTCCTATCGGCAGCAGGCATCGGAAGACTCAGCCGTCCCAGATAGCTCAACCGTCCCGGATAGCTCAGAACTAGAAGACAGCTCAGAACCGGAGGGCGACTCCCAAGCAATTGCTTCCGACCAAACAGTGGTGGCGGCGGCGCTCGCCCCCCTACTAGAAACTCTGGCTCCCCAGGGAATTCATCGAGCAATGCTATATGGACAGCAGGAGGTGCAGGCGGCGCCAGCCTGGGTGATGTGTCTGGATTTACCAGCCGCCGAGCATCCAGCTCTGGCTGAGAGCACAGCGAGTTTGGCGGCCCAAGGCGATCTGCTGGCGCTGGCGTTTCTGCTGAATCGATTGCTCAACCCCGACCTAGACCTACAGTTAGCGACAGGCGGGGTCCGCATTCAACTGTTGGTCAAAGATGACCTATTGCATATTATGGTGGACGGGCCTATTTGCCCGGGTCGACGGCAGGTAGCCCAGGTAATCAACCAATTCCTTGATCAAATGCCGGTCCCCGATATTAGTGGTGTCCGGGTTTATGGTCGGCGAGCCGGTCAGCAACGACCGACCTGGAGTTATGGGATTGATTTTCATCCTCGTGAGCGTTTGGTTCCAGAGGCGACGCCGGAGTTCGCCGCTTCAGACGCCTACCTCGGTGATTTACTTTCCCCTGTCGATGAGGAAGCAGTCTTACGCCCAGAGTTAACGCCCAAAGACCTGCAAACGACCTTCGCCAATATTCGTCAGCAAGCGGTTGAAGCCATTCAACAGGTTTTGATTCAAACTCAGCTCTTTGTCCCTCAAACTGGAACGCCCAATCTCCCTTTACCCTTGCCTCCCCAAATTGCGGCTGGAAGTGCAAAGGTGGCTTTGATTTGGGGCGCCGTCGGTTTACTCATGGCAGTTCAGATGGATTGGTTGTTGGGGCAGATCCTCAATCCTCCCCAAAATGCGGCGACGGCTGAAGCCATAATGCCCCCACCTCCTTCCGCCACGGTGAAGGGACCTGACGACAATGGCAGAGAAGACGATGATTGGGCCGCTCTAAATTTTGGCCAATCGGATCTAGAAGCAGACCCCGAGACCATTTTTGATCAAGCCAGCTTTACCCAAACGAATTCGGATCTTCGCACTTCTGAGGTTTTAAGCCGGGGTGAACCGGGGCAATCCGGTCCCAGACGACAACCCATATCCACTGAAGCGCTACTAGAAGCCTCTCCCTATCCTAGCTTTAGGAGCGAACAACTGGATGAAAAGTTGGCCCTGTATCATCAGCGGTTAATCGAGTCGGGTCCGCCGGATATTCTGATTGTGGGTAGTTCCAGGGCTCTACGCGGGATTGATCCAGCTGTCCTTAAACAGGGGTTGGCGGCTTTAGGGTACAAAAATGTCAGCATTTTTAACTTTGGGGTGAATGGTTCAACCGCTCAGATAGTGGACCTTACCATCCGTCGTATTCTGAGGGTAGAGCAACTGCCTCAATTAATTCTCTGGGCTGACGGGGCCAGGGCGCTGAACAGCGGCCGCGTTGACGTCACCTACAATGCGATCGCAGTTTCGGACGGCTACCGTGAGCTGCGACAGGGCAAGTTGAACCCTGACTCGAATTCTTCAGGCGACGCAGACGAAAATGCCTTCACCGGACTGACGAGCAGCTATCAAGCTGCTGATCGGTGGATGAGTGAAAATCTGGCTCAAGTTTCCGCCGCCTATGGCGATCGCGATCGCCTCAAGCACTTAATCGGAGCGGGCATGGCGTTGCTGCTGCCAGAAGCGCCTTTCGGGTTAGGAACCGTTGTCAATGCAGTGGACAATGGCGCTGTCGATCAGCCAGACACCCTTGAACAAAACACGAATCTGATTGACTTTGATGGGTTTTTATCCCTATCAGTCCGATTTAATCCAGCCACTTACTATCAGTTTCACGCCAAGGTTGCTGGAGATTATGACGGCGACTATGAAGACTTTAAGCTCGAAGGACTGCAAGACAAAGCATTTAAGCGATTATTTCGATACACCCAATCCAAACAAATCCCGATCGTTTTTATCAACACCCCTCTGACCGATAAGTATCTTGATCCCTATCGGATGGAAGCAGAACAGATATTCCAAAAATACATGCTGCGTTTATCAGCAACAGAAGCGGGGTTTGTTTTTCGGGATTTAGGTCAGGTTTGGCCTGAACGCTATGACTTCTTCTCAGACCCCAGCCACCTCAATCGTTACGGTGCTTATCGAGTCTCTAATCGGCTGGTGCAAGATCCGATGATTCCCTGGCCTAAGCCCCAGTTAGATTAACCCTTATGACTCTGCCATCGATCCTTTATGGGCTTTTTCTGCTCAGCGTCGTTGGGATTTATTGGTCCCTGTCCTCAAAAATATTGCGTTTATGGACCCTGTTCGTCGCTAGTCTAGTCTTCTACGCCTCCTTACAGATTCAATATGTTCCCCTACTTCTTTTCCTCACGCTCCTGAACTTTTGGTTGGGAGTGGCGATCAATACTCCCCTTGATTGGCGTATCCCGAACGAAGAATGGCAGTTTGCTCAACAGGTTTGGAACTATCGGCGAGCCCTATTGATGTGGCTGGGGATTTTCCTTAATGTCCTCCTATTACTTGGTTTCAAATATCTATCTGAAAAATTCATTTTTTTGGGTTTTAATGTGGCGGCGCTTCCTCCAGGGATCAGCTTCTTCTGCTTTGAGTGTATTGCCTATTTGGTCGATGTCTATCGCGGTTCACCAGCGACAACCCGGTTTATTGAATTTGGCGCTTACAAACTCTTTTTCCCCAAGTTAATATCGGGTCCAATTACCCGCTTTCACCCCTTCAACAGTCAGTTTAAGGGCCAAAAAGCCCCTCAGCTGAGCCAAACGGTAGAGGGGCTCTGGCTAATTGCCTCTGGCGCTGTCAAAAAGCTCCTGATAGCCGACCACCTGGCTGTATTTGTCAATCTCAGCTTTGAGAATTTGGAGCGAGCCGGGAGCACG
>JAKSDM010001331.1 GCA_022360135.1 Pseudanabaenales cyanobacterium
ATCCTGAGAATCTAAATACAACATTGCCGAGATTAAGGCGTTAGCGAGTCCATCAGTAATGGGTTGATTGAGAAAAATAATCCGCTCCTCGCTGAGGCGCGTGTAAATACTGACCCACTGCCAATATCGGCTACCGGGTATGTTGTAGGGAACACGAAGAACTTGATCGACGGGCATAGGATAATTGGCGGGTTATGTCACAGCAGGGATTGGGTGAGGCAATGCCTTGGCGCTCTCCAAAACGCGATCGATCAGGCCGTATTCTTTAGCCTCTTCAGGCGTCATGTAGAGCATGCGATCGGTATCTTTTTCAAGCTTCTCAATCGGCTGACCCGTATTTTTAGAGAAGATGTCTAGCATGGATGTTTTATTGGCCAAGACTTCCTTCGCCCGAATTTGGATATCCGTTGCTTGGCCTTGCGTGCCGGTTCGGGGTTGATGCAGAACAATTGTCGCATGGGGCAAACTGGCTCGATATCCCTTGGCACCCGCTGATAGAATCATGGCTGCAGTACCCATCGCATTGCCGATACAGATGGTGTGTACTGGGGGCTTGACGTATTTCAGGGTGTCACAGATGGCGAAAGCTTCCGTTTCATAGCCTAAGGCGTCGCCAGTATACCAGGAAGTTCCAGTGGAATTGATATAGAAAAAGATAGGCTTTTCAGGATCGTCAAATTCTAAATAAAGTAATTGGGCAATAATCAGTTTAGTGACATCAAGCCCAAGTTGACGCTTAAAATCATCTGAGGATACCAGCGGTGTTCCCAAATAAACAATTCGCTCCTTCAGCAAGAGCGATTGTAGATCAGGGGGAGGGGTTCGGTAATAGGCTTCCCCATAATAGGGTGACTGGACAGCCTGAATATTTGAACTCATAAACGGCTAGCTTGCAACGGCAGCGATATCTTTAACATAGTAACGTGAGGGTGAGTATTCCTGGGATCTAGTGCTTTGGAGGGATAACCTCACCTTAGGAGTCAGATCGGCAATTTGAAATTCTTCAAGGTTACCCACTGAAAGCGGGGAATTATCTATGAGATAGAACTCAGAAGTCAGAATCCCAAAATCCAGTCTAAAGCTAACGCCTGAATTCTGACTCCTATAGGGCGGCGCCCTGCTTGAAGGGTATTTTGGCCCGACCAGAACGTTCTGGCTTAAGTGGATACCCTTCGTTCTATCAATCTAGATTTGGCGCTCGGCGCTGAGTAAGCGCTTCCCAGGGCGGTTTGACCGGAACCCAAAAGGGGCAATTTGAAGGACTAGGTAATTAGGATTTCTAGCGAGTAAGGAGAGTTAGGGGATGAGAGTGGGTCTAAAGGGTGTTCTAAGCGATGCTCACCTGAATATTGTCCAACCAACTAACCAGCGCCAACTAGCAATATCGATTTCGGCGATTGCTGAACAAGCGGGCCGCCAGGCTCCACTAAATCTCTGCCTGATTCTGGATCATAGCGGCTCAATGGGCGGTACGCCGCTACGAACCGTAAAGCAAGCCGCCTGCCAAATTGTTGACAATCTGTCACCGAGCGATCGCCTCTCCATCGTTGTTTTTGATCATCGGGCTAAGGTGCTCGTTCCCAACCAGCCGGTGGAGGATCCAGAGGCAATTAAAAACCAAATTGACACCCTAAAGGCCAATGGCGGCACTGCGATTGACGAAGGCATGAAGTTGGGCATCGAAGAAGCCGCTAAAGGCAAACAACAGACCATTTCTCAGATTTTCCTCCTAACGGATGGTGAAAATGAGCATGGGGATAATGATCGTTGTCTCAAGCTGTCCCATCTAGCGGCAGACTACACCCTGACGTTGAACACTCTGGGGTTCGGCGACCATTGGAATCAGGATGTGCTGGAGCGGATCGCTGATGCTGGCAGCGGCGGACTCTCCTATATTCAACAACCTGAGGACGCCATAGAAGAGTTTAGCCGCCTATTCATGCGGGTTCAGTCAGTCGGGCTAACCAATGCTTACTTGCAGTTGCGATTGATGCCTAAGGTGCGTTTGGCCGAACTTAAACCCCTGGCTCAAGTGGCGCCTGAAACAATAGAGCTTTCAGTGATGCAGGAAGCTGACCAAGCCATCGTCCGTCTAGGAGATTTAATGGTGGACGCCCCCAGAGTCGTTCTGGCTAACCTCTATATTGGCCAACTGCCGGAGGGAATTCAGCCGATCGCCCAAGTCCAGGTGCAGTATGACGACCCGGCCAGCAACCAAATGGCTATCCTCTCAGATCAATTGACTGTTGAAGCCCAGGTCCAATCTCTATTTCAAGCCACCCCAAATGCTCAAGTTCAACAGCATGTTTTAGCCTTGGCCAAGTATCGCCAGACCCAAATTGCCGAAACCAAGCTGAAGCAAGGCGATCGCCAAGCAGCAGCCACCCTGCTTCAGTCCGCCGCCAATACGGCGCTACAAATGGGGGACACTAACGCCGCCACGATCCTGCAGGACAATGCTACTCGCCTCCAGGCGGGGGATGAGTTGAGCCAGCGCGATTACAAACGAACTCGGATTGTTTCGAAAACGATTTTGCAATAGTAAGCAGTTTAGCGATCTCTCCGCATTGCCGCCTTACTTGGATCAAACCCAAGGGGAAAGCGAGTTTCCTGGGGATCGTAATCTGCATCCTTTAAGTCAGCCGCATTCAATATTGCTTCCTGTAAATCAGTGCCGATCAACATGGCTCCCCGTAGATCGGCATTCGATAAATTGGCTTCCCGCAGAATTGCATAGCTAAAGTCTACGCCGCGTAAATTTGCCTGACTCAAATCAGCCCCACTGAAATCTGCATAGCTTAGATCAGCTCCCTTTAGATCTATACCCTTAAGATCCACAGCGCCTAAGCTAATGCCCGAGAAGCTTCGCTCACCCTCAGCATAGGCTTGAAGCAGTGCTTCGACGGTTTCGATAACGGGTGTAGCGTTTGAGTTCGCCATATTTCGGTTAGCCATGGATCAATCAAGTGTATCAGCAGCTGACATCTCAAGACACACTACACACTATACCTATAACCCGCTAAATCTCATTGAGAAAACCTTAGTGCAGCTCGACCCGGTGAGAATCGCTATAGAAATCCCCAAAACCCTAACTAACCAAGTATTCTCTAATATATTGCTGACGTTGACGTAACATTTTGAGGGCTTCTCGCTCAACCTGGCGCACGCGTTCTCGGGTCACATTTAGACGATGGCCAAT